>JAFYZH010000093.1 GCA_017548765.1 Lachnospiraceae bacterium
CTGTGCAGGAAGAGGCCGGCTGTAGCGTATGCTTCAACGGAAAATGGTTTCGCGACCGCGACGACTTCTTCAAAGAAGCCTGCATCGGGAACACCAAACTGACCGCCCTCTACCGCGACCTGTACGGTTTTAAGGTGAAGTAAGCTGGTATTTTTATCGTACGCATTGCCCGTTATACTTTGACTGAAAGGACCTGGGAAGGCCTTAAAAAGGAGGGAACGACATGGTGATCGAAGATAGAGATCGGTATGATGATTATACGGAACTGCTGGTCCAGAGGGACCAGTTGGAGAAGGAGGCAGCATCCTATTTGACTGTATACACGCAGGAATTCGGCGAGCTGATCTGCGCGAATTTTGAGTTGAAGATACAGTGTATCAAGGTAAAAAAATCCATCAGTTATTGTCGCAGGCGTTTGAATCGTGGCCTGTCCGTGGATCCCGCGAAGATGGAAGAGGAGATCGAGCGGGAGATGACGGCATACTACCTGCAACGTGATGAACTTCAGAAGAGTTATTCCCGAGCAAAAGAAGCCAAGGAAGTGGATGGCATTTCTGTCATGCGTGCGAAGAAGATCTATCGCCGCCTGGCAAAACTGCTCCACCCGGATATCAACGAAAAGACGGAACAGAATGCTGAACTCATGGATCTCTGGAACCGGATCGTGGATGCTTATCGAATGTCGGACGCGCAGAAACTGGAGGAACTGGAAGTCCTGGCGAAACGCAAACTGGAAGAACTCGGAGAGGAAGGTTTCGAGAAGGATCTTTCGAACCTGGAAGAACGGATCGAAAGGGTAGAGCGTCAGATCGATAATATCCTCAATACAGAGCCTTATACATACAAAGAGCTCTTGATGGATGAAGAGAAAAAGAAGGCGTTCCGGGAAACTCTGCAGGCGGAGCATGACGATTTTGAGCAGTACCTCGCGACATTACAGCATGCTCTGGAAGAAATGATGAAAGAGGAGGCATCGAAGGTTATATGGCTAACGAATTAGACAAGATCAAACAAAATATGCTTACATTGACCTCGTCGGACCATGCGATCGAAGAACTGATCAAACCGCTGAGCCGGGAGATCCATTTGTTTGACTCCTTTATCGCCGGCACGAGTTTTGTTAAAGACGAGTCGGTTTTTGAAGAGATCAAGGTCGGGGATAAACTGATCCTGCAGCGGGAAGAGGATAATCGTTTTGACGATAAAGCGATCCAGATCCTGGACCCGAAGAAAAGGAAACTCGGATATATTCCGGAGAAGGATAACGTTATTTTTGCCAGACTGATGGATGCCGGAAAATATCTGATCGCGATCATCGACGGGATCGAGAAAAAAGGCTCATTCCGGCAGATCAAGATCGGGATCTATTTGGTAGACTTTTAATGATAACATTTCACTGCGATACGTGTCAGCAAGGAGGTCATTATGCCGAAGGGAAGCAATCAGAAACTGAAACTATATTATCTCAGCCGCATTATGCTGGAGAAAACGGACGACGAGCATATGATCACCATGCCGGAGATCCGGCTGGCCCTGGAAGCCTATGGGGTGACGGCTGACCGCAAGAGCCTGTACGACGATATGGAGGCGCTGCGGGTGCTCGGGATCGAAGTGCTCGGCGAGAAGGTCGGGCGGAATTACTATTACCATGTTTGCGGAAAGCAGTTCGAGATAGCGGAATTGAAGCTCTTAGTGGATGCGATCCAGTCTTCGAAGTCGATCACCGAGAAGAAGTCCAATGAACTGATCCGAAAGATCGCAGGCATGGCGAGTAATTACGAAGCGTCACAATTAAAGCGTCAGGTGGTCGTGCAGGGACGCGTCAAAACGATGAATGAAAGCATCTACTACTTCGTGGATGATATCCACCGGGCGATCGCCGAAAACAAGCAGATCCGCTTTGAATACATGCGGTGGAATTTAGATAAAAAGATGGAGCGGCGGAGGGAGAAACCATACGTGGTAAGCCCTTGGGCGCTGACTTGGGATGATGAAAATTACTATCTGATCGCATATGACGAAGACGCAGCAGGGATCAAACATTTTCGCGTCGACAAAATGAAGAGCATTCAGGTGTTGGAAGAGAAGAGGAACGGCCTGGAGCAGTTTAAACAGTTCGACTTGGCGAAATACTCAAAGATGAACTTCGGCATGTTTGCGGGCGAGCCGGTTCGTGTCAAACTGGCCTTTAAAAACGATCTGGTCGGGATCTTTTTGGACCGTTTCGGCCGGGATATCACCATTCGTCCCTCGACGCGTGAAGGCTGGTCGGAGACACATGTGGATGTTTCCATGAGCGACCAGTTCCTCGGGTGGATCTTCGCCCTCGGCACCGATGTGAAGATCCTCGGGCCTGAGGAAGCCGTTGATAGGTTCCGGGACGAACTAAAGGCTATGTATGATCAATATTTGTAAACAGGCGATACCTATGGATAATTGAAAGAGCGGGGAGCTGCCTCCCCGTTCTTTTTTTCCTCTAGGCAAAAGAAAAATAAGGTGTTATAATGTAGGCAAATGAACAAATTGACGAATGAAATTCAACAGAAAGGCGGTGATGGTATGAAGCAGGGACGTGGCAGATGGTTGTCGGCGGTGTTCGTGGCAGTGATCCTTTGGATCGTGGCAGGGGTGAGTACACGGACAGTGTATGCCGACGATGTTGTATCCGATACACAGGATGAGGACATTAAGACGGTTTTAAAGTTCCGCGATGGCGAGATCGAGGCAGAACTGAATAAGCAGACGTTCAATCGTGACAGCTCGCGGTTCCATAAGGAACTGGCTCTGTTGGCGATGGGACTGGCTGGCGTAGCCTATGACGATGGCAGCCCGACGCTCGGAAGCGGAGAGTATTTGATCCCTGCGTATCACTCGCTGGGATTTACGGATGATAATATCTGGCTGTTCAGTTATCCGAAGAATGAACTAAACCGAACGGAGGAAGAGATCTTCACTGACAACTCCCTGGCGTTTTCCATCGCCTGTCGGGAGTTGGGCGACCAGCTTCTGTTGGTCATGGATTTCCGCGGGTCCTCGGCGCAGGAAGACTGGGATTATAATTTCCTGGGGCTTAGCGAGACGGAGGGCCGTTCGTTCTATGGTGAGAATAATGCCTGGCCGGGCTTTATAGAGTTCCTGGAAGGCTTAAAGAAGGGTCTGAAACTGTATGTAGAGGCACATCCGGTCGTAAAGCAGGCGGATCAGGCCGGAAAACTGGTGGCTTTCGTTGTAGGACATAGTTTAGGCGGCGCGGGCGCAAACCTGACCGGTAAGCTGCTTAACGAGGGAGATGCGGGCTTAGAGAACCTGGATCCGAGCCGCATCTTTGTATATACATTTGCCGCGCCGTTGGTATCTCTGGATGTGACCCAGGATGCAAACATACATAACGTGGTCAATGATAACGACATCGTGCCGCACCTTCCGATCGGACGGAAGCATTACGGCGTAGATTACCATTTCTCGACAGGCAGCAGCCTGTATGAGTGCCACACGATGATGACGTATGCGCGGGCGATCCTGGAGGATCGCGTGGATCCGATCGCGCCCGCGCTGGAGATCCTGCAGGGAGCGTTTCTAAGCCTGGTGGATGGAAAGACCGAGCCCACGACGGCGGAGGTAGCCGAGCCTACGACAGCGGAAGTGATCGAACCTACAACAGCGGAAGCGGTCGAACCTACGACGGCGGAGATCGCTAAGGTGGAGTCTACGACGGCAGAGAAAGCTACCGAGGCTGCGACCGAGGCGCCCACGGAGAGTGTGAAAGAGCCCGAACCGGATGATTATCACAACATCGTTCCGCCACTGATCCTGATCTGCGGCGGTGTTCTGATCCTGATCATTTTGGTGATCGTGATCCGGGCAGTTAAGAAAAACAAGAAAGCATGACGCACGTTCGGAGGCGCGTATGAACACGGATTTTTATAAGATACATGCGGATGAAGCGATTAAGCGTCTGTCCGAGGGCAATGCCCGTTTTGTCGCCCAGGAGTGTCAGAATATCGACACCTCGATCGGGCGCCTGAAGGTATTTGCCGAGAAGGGGCAGAGACCGTACGCGATCGTCGTGGCTTGCGCGGACTCGCGTGTGATCCCCGAGGTGATCTTTGATGCGCAGATCGGCGATCTGTTCGTCATCCGCGTCGCGGGCAATGTGATCGATAACCACCAGCTCGGCAGCATCGAGTACGCGGCGGAGCATCTGGGGACAGGTCTGGTCTGCGTGCTCGGACATACACACTGTGGCGCGATCGACGCGGTGCTGCAGGGACATTCCGGGGAATATATCCAGTATATAGCCCGCACGATCGAGAAAGCGATCGGAAAGGAGCAGGATCCGTACCGCGCGTGCTGTCTGAATGTGCAGGAGGCGTGCCGGCACATCGAGGAAAGCCTGCAGATCCAGAAGGATGAGCAGGAGTACGGCCTGCGCGTGATCGGTGCGGTGTACGATCTGGAAACGGGACGGGTGGAGATACTCGATCCCCAATAAAGGGGTTTTATTATGCAATCGTTTATATATGACACTCCGACGCGGGTGTATTTCGGTAAGGATCAGGAGCAGAAGGTGGGCGAGATCATCGCGGGTTATGGCGCGAAGAAGGTCTTGATCCACTATGGAACGCAGAGCGCGGTCCGCAGCGGCCTGATCGATCTGGTGACGGAAAAACTGGATGCGCAGGGTATCGCATACGTACTCCTGGGAGGAGTGCAGGCGAACCCCGAGATCCAAATGGTGCGAGAAGGCATTAAGCTGTGCCGGGCAGAAGGCGTGGATTTCATCCTCGCGGTCGGAGGCGGTTCTGTGCTGGATTCGGCGAAAGATATCGCGAATGGTTATGCGAACCCCGAGGTCGATGTTTGGGAATTCACGATGGGGACGGCGCAGCCCGCAAAGACCACGCCGAAAGGATGTATATTGACCATATCGGCGGCTGGCTCGGAGATGTCGGACTCGTGCGTGATCTCGGACTCCGGTCGCGGGATCAAACGCGGCTACGGCAGCCCGATGAACCGCATGAATTTTGCGATCGAGAACCCGGAACTGACGTATTCGGTCAGCGCTTACCAGACGGCGTGCGGAGCGGTCGATATAGCGATGCATACGATCGAGCGGTATTTCTGCCCGGGGCAGGACACCTACCTGACGGACGCGATCGCCGAGGCGGTCATCAAGAGTGCGTTTAAGGCGGGCGCGGATTGTATCGCAGATCCGAAGGATTATACCGCACGGGCCAATATGATGTGGGCGTCTTCACTGGCGCATAACGGTCTGACCGCTTGCGGGCGGAAGGTGCAGCTGGTGGTTCACCAGTTGGAGCATGAGGTTTCCGCGATGTATCCGAAGGTGGCGCATGGCGCCGGGCTGGCGGCGCTTTGGTGCAGTTGGGCACGGTATGTTTACAAAGACAACCTGCCGCGTTTCCTGCAATATGCCGAGCATGTCTGGAATGTGGACATCGATTACGACCACCCCGAGCGTTCGGCGCTCGCCGCGATCGCGAAGCAGGAGGAGTATTACCGGTCCATCGGCATGCCGACGAGCCTGCACGAGCTGGATGTGAAAGAAGAGGATCTGGAGACATTGGCCCTGCGATGCAGCCGTGAGAAAACGCGGTCGCTGTTGGGAGCGCGTCCCCTTTCCTACGAAGACATTTTAGCGATCTATCGGATGGCGCTGTGAAGCCGGAGACCGGGAAACGGGCCCGGTCGCGGATGAGGTGTGTAAATGGGTGAATATAAAAAGATGGCCGTGTTTACGGCGATCGTAAATCTTTTGTTGTGGGGGCTGTTGATGGCGGCTGACTACATGAAAGAAACGAAAAAGAACGATTCAGCATCGGAGTTGTTTGTGGGCATCCTGTTGGTGACCATGATCCTCGTGATCGTTGTGTACATCCGGTTTTTCAGCGGGTCCCGGGCGTCAAAACGGACGCTTCAGGAGGTCGTCCTGGAGAAAGGTGTCTGGTTGGCGGTGAGCGCGATTTTCGCCCTCCCCATCATCCACCTGGTAAATAACCGCACTTGGTTCATCAAGCAGGATATGTCGCGGATGCTCAACGGCTTTGAGTACCTCTTGATCGCGTTTGCATTTGCCGCATATTCGGTCGTTTTTGCAGCGATCGACCTGGGGTGCCGATGGTGGAACCGAAGAAAAGAATCACAGATTGGAGACGGAAAATGATGAGTTTTAGTGATGATGACCGCGATCCGCATATCAGTACGGCGTTGATCGTGTGCATCGTGTTGGCGGCGCTTTTGATTTCAGGAGCATTCCTGATACCGAAGATCCTGGGGGATCGTTCGAAGGATGAGCCGGAGGAGACGACGGTGGCAGAGGTGACTACGGCAGAGGCAACGACAGAGGCAACGACAGAGGCTGTGACGGAGCCGACCGCGGCAGCGCAGCCGACTACGGAAGAAGCGACTACAGCAGCACCGACGACGGCAACACCCACCACGGAAGCGCCGACGACCGAAGAGCCGAAAACGGAAGATCCGACAAAGGAAATAGAAACATCAACGGAGGAAACTATGGAATACAAGACCTACATGGATAAGATCCGCGCAGAGTACGTAACGGAGGTACCGAAGGACGTTCAGAAGAACAACACCGGTAAACTCGAGCACATCAAGTATTATTCGAAGAAGGCTGAGAAGGAAAAAGGCGCCTATGTATGGCTGCCGCCGGAATACTCGCCGGAACAGAAGTACCCTGTATTCTACGTTAACCACGGCATCACGGGCGATGAGGGCTCCATGCTTCAGGGATTCGCCCTGACGGAGATGGCGTCAAACCTGATCCGGAGCGGAGAGGCGAAGCCCATGATCATGGTCTTCACCTTCATGTACACCAACAAAAACAAGGCAAACTGCACGGCGATCACGGCCGAGGAGACACCGTTCTACGATGCGTTCCTGGATGACCTGACCGACAGCCTGATGCCTTACATCGAGGAAAACTATCCGGTCCTGACCGGTTTTGAGAACACCGCGATCGGCGGTTTCTCCATGGGCGGCCGTGAGTCGCTTTACATCTCCATCATGCGTCCCGACCTGTTCGGCTACGTGGCAGCCTCTTCACCGGCGCCCGGTGTCGTTCCCGGTAAGGATATGTTCATGGTACATGAAGGTTGCATGAGCGAGGATGAGTTCAAGTTCGAGAAGGATGCTATGCCGCACGTGCTGATGATCGCCGGCGGAACGAGTGATTTTGTTGTCGGGACATTTCCCCAGCAGTATCACGAACTCTTCGAGAAGAACGGAACGGAGCACATCTGGGTGAGCGTACCCGGAGGCGGACATGACGGAAGCGTCGGTATCCCGCTGTTCTACAACTTCTTAAAGTGTTTGTTTAAAGCAGGCGAGTAAGGAAATAGAGAAAGTGGTCGTTGGAGGGAATGGTTTATGAATTTTTTTGCGTTAGCGCAGGAGACGATCCAAATCACTGAGGATGGGCTGTATGAGGTCGGGGGGAAGACCGTGCAGCTGCCGAAGGGCGAGTTCGAAGAGGTGATCGTGTACGATCCGGAACTCGGAGAGGAGATGTCTCACGTAACGAAGAAGGCGAATGGGGCAGGCCGGATCATCGTGACCGGTGAAGATTCATTTGAGGCCGCGGCGCGGTATAAGAACCCGCTGGTCATGAGTTTTGCAAATGCTCTGCATCCGGGCGGCGGTTTTAAGATGGGCTCAAATGCACAGGAGGAATCTTTGTGCCGTGCGAGTACATTGTACGCATCGATCGCTTCCGAGCACGGGAAGCTGATGTACGATTACAATGCGAGCCACCCGAGTAAGGTCGCTTCGGACTTTATGTTGTTGTCACCGAATGTCACCGTATTCCGCGATCCAAACGGGGAATTGCTTTCGAAACCGTATACGGTCGGCGTGATCTCCGTGCCGGCTCCGAACCGGGCGGGCGCTGCATTCCGTGTTCGTAAGGCTACGACCGCAGAGGCGATGGAGAAGCGACTCCGTATCATGCTTTCGGTTGCCTATCAGAATAATTACCGCAACCTGGTCCTCGGGGCCTGGGGCTGCGGCGTGTTCCGCAATGAGGCGCAGGATGTCGCCGAGCATTTCCGAAAGGTCCTGATCGACGAAGGGTATGCAAAGTATTTCAATGAGATCTGTTTTGCGATCCACCGCAAGGCGAATAAAAAAGAGAGTAAGAACCAGAGGATCTTCCGTCTTACATTGACCCCGGAAGCAGAGCCGGAGCAGGTGCCGGAGAAGAAAAAGAAAAAAGCGAAGCTTCCCGGAAAGATCCGGTTGCCGAAGGTCCCGAACGTGAAAAAGGTTAAGGAAAAACACGCGGCAAAGGTAGCCACGAAGGCGGAGAAAAAGGCTGAAAAGAAGGCTGAAAAGAAGGCGGCAAAAGCGGAGAGGACCGGTCACGGTGAGAAGCATCGGAAGAGCCGTAAACGTGAGAAGAACGGGGAAGAATAGAAGAAGCTTTACAAACTGTTTACACAATTTGTAAAATCTGAAGAAAAAGAAAGAGAAGTTAAATATTTCTAAATTCCAGTTCTGAAACTATTGACATGACACTTAACTTATGCTACAATTAAATCAGAAAAAGAGATGGCCCAGTAGATGAAGGATGAGCAGTTGGTTTGGAATTTGTCTAAGGCTTCGAGAGCGTAAGGCCATCGAGGAACCGTCCCGGATCCCGGGGCGGTTCTTTTTTTGCAACATCGGAAACAGTAGACAGTTTCAGCGGAAAATGATATGATAGATAAGGATCATTTTAGTGTTGGAAGTGACTGGGGTGGACATCACCCGGAATAGGAGCGGATCATGAAAATGATACATTGTGCGGATCTGCACTTGGATTCGAAAATGGATGCTAACTTAAGCTCCGAAGCGGCGAAGATCCGGCGTGCAGAGATCCTTCAGACCTATCTGGATATGGTCGAATATGCGAAGACGCATGATATAAAGACCATCTTGATCGCTGGGGATCTGTTTGATAAGAAGAATATTTCCGCGACCACGAAAACGGCAGTTAAAAGCAGCATAAGTCAAAATCCCGGGATCACTTTCTACTATCTGCAGGGAAACCATGACAGTGAGAATTTCCTGGACCCCGAGGATGAACCGGAGAACCTGAAACTGTTTTCCGATGCATGGACGTATTATGAGACCGACGGCGTTGTGATCGCGGGCGTTGCGTTTACGAAGAATAATCACGGCACACTGTGGAATTCCCTGACGCTGGACCGTAGTAAGGTAAATATCGTGATGCTGCACGGGCAGATCGCGGAAACAGACGGAAGACCCGGAGATGAAAACGTGAACCTGAAGGCGCTGAAGAACCTGGGTATCGACTACCTGGCGCTGGGACATATCCACACCTATCGCAAGGAGGCTCTCGATGCGCGTGGTGTGTATTGCTATCCGGGCTGTCTGGAGGGACGCGGTTTCGATGAGTGTGGGGAGCATGGTTTCGTAGTCGTGGATGCGGACACGAAGACCGGAAAGGTGACGTCGGAGTTCATCGTGACGGGACGCAGGCGCATGTATGAGGTGCGCGCGGATATTTCCGGATGCATGAATACCGAGGAGATCAAGCCCCGGGTGCGCGAAGCATTGGCCGATGCGGGCTGTACGAAGGCGGACCTGGTGAAGCTGGTACTTAGCGGCGAGGTGGACGTAGAGTGCGAGATCGAGCCGGAGGCTGTGCGCGCGGCGTATTCCGATGTGTACTTCTTTTTGAAGGTGCAGGATCAGACGAGCCTGAAGATCGATCCTGCGATGTATATAGGCGATGTCTCGCTGAAGGGCGAGTTTGTGCGTCAGGTCCTGGCGGCGCCGGATCTGAGTGAAGAAGATAAAAACCGGGCCATCCGCTACGGTATCAAGGCGCTGCAAAATGAAGAGATCTAGGAAATGTTTGGAGGGCAGACCATGAAGTTGATATCATGTCATATCGACAACTTTGGGACACTTAGTAACCTGGACCGGGAGTTCGTTCCGGGGGAAAATGTCATCATGGAAGACAACGGAAGCGGGAAATCGACATTTGCCGCCTTCCTTCGAGTTATGTTTTTCGGTTTCGAGGGCGATCGTAAGCACGATGTCCTGGACAATGAACGCAAGCGTTTTCAGCCCTGGCAGGGCGGAGCGTACGGCGGTCGCGTGACCTTTGAGGTCGAAGGTAAGACCTACGAAGCGACGCGGAAGTTCGGCGAGACCGAGAAGAAGGATGTCTTCGAACTCAGAGACGCGAAGACGAACCTGATCAGCGGCGATTTTACGGAGCGCCTGGGCGAGGAATTGTTTCAGATGGATCGCCAGAGTTTTTCACGCACGATCTTCGTGGGACAGATGGAGATCGAGACGAAGACTACGGACGACATCAATTCACACATCGGTAATGTTGCGGATGTGCAGAACGATATGAACCATTTCAACGATGCCGTGAAGATGCTGGATGATCTGGCGAACCGCATGTCCGGGACACGTAAGACCGGCAGCATCAGTAAGCGTAAGGAGAAGATCAGCGAGATCGAGGCGGAACTGCGTTCGTACGACGCCGTCCTGAACTCGATGGAGCAGGCGAAGATCCGCATGGAGGATGCGGACCGTAAGCGCTCCGAGCTGGAAACGCGGATCCGTGAGAACGCGGATGATCAACAGAAACTGGCGGATGCTACCGTTCGTAAGGAGCACGTACGTCAGGAACAGGAGCTTTCGCAGAAACTGGATGCGGCGGTGAAGAAAGAGCAGGAGTTGCGCGCAGCATTGCCCGCGAAGATCCCGGAGGTAGACGAGGTCGCCCGCCAGGACGAACTGGCAAGGAGACTGTCCGGAGCCACACGCAGCGTGCGTGAACATGCCGTGACAGAGGAGCAGGAGGCACGCTGGAACACCCTGAACGCGTTGTTTGCGGAACATCCGGTGACGCAGGAGCAGATCCGGGCGTATTCCGAAGAGGGAACGACGCTGGTACAGACGAAGGCGGGGCTCGGCTCGAAGAACCTGACCGAAGGGGAAAACGGACGACTGAGTGTTTTAGCCGAGTTGTTTGCGAACGATTCGGAGGAGAATACACCGAAGCACGCGCAGAACCTGTTGCATCAGATCGAACTGGACCGCGTCAGCCAGCAGCGTGCGTATGACGACCTGAAGCGAAGCCATCAGGATGTGAGCAGCGTGCGTGCGCAGAAGACCGACATCGAAGCGCAGATAAAGGCTTACGAGGCGCAGCTTAAAGGCATCGACGAACATGAAAAGGAACTACTGCCTAAGGAGAGCAACCTGAAGCATTACCTGATAAAGGGTCTGCTGTGTCTGGCTATCCTGGGCTATGTTGCCTGGCATTTCATAAAAAAATACATTGAGACCCAGGAAGCGAATTATCGCGTGATCATCCACATCCAGGATGTATTCGTTCCGGCGGTCGCGATCATTGCGATCATCTTCGTTCTGGTATACGTTTCGAACCCGGAGCGTAAGGAAGAACCGGATAAGGTGGGGCCGCCGCCCGAGACTATGCGTAAGAGCTTCGAGGACCGTTTGGCGGCGCTGAACCGGGATCTGGAAAACAAGCGTGCGATCGTCGCGGAGAAGGATGACGTCGTTCTTCGCTGGAAGACGAAGATCAGTGAGGAAATGACGCAACTGCAATCGTATTTGCGTGTTCACGGCGTCGAGAAGGATCTCGAGAACACCGAGACCGCGGAGATAAAGAGCGAACTGGATGAACTGGAAGAGGCCTACGGCGAATACCGCCGCCTCACCATGAAACTGGCGGAGTTTCCGGAGGAGGATCTGCAGACGGCGTCCTCCCGTATGGATGAGATCCGCGGGTTCCTGAATGTGTATCATTTGCCGATGGAGGATGATGCCTCGGTCAATAAGCGCCTGCACGAGTTGTCGCAGATGCTTTCCGAATATGAGAAACTGTCGGAGCAGAAGCGGGACTACGAGAGCGCGCTTCGGGAGCAGAAGGATCTGCAGGCGACGATCCGTTCGTTCTTCGATGAGTATGAGATCGCGGGCGTTACCAACCTGCAGGACTATTCGTTTGACGACTTGCGCGACCAGGTGCAGGGCTACCGCCGTGCACAGGCGGACGCGGCAAATGCGAAGCGCGAGCTGGAGACCTTCCGTGCGCAGAAAGCGGACGCTCTGGCGGCGCCGGAGAGCGACTTAGAGCCGGGGCTGACCCGGGAGGAACTTCTGGAGCGCAGGACGCAGCTCGAAGCGGAGAAAGAAGAAGCTTCAAGACTGTTTTCCGCGTACCGCGAGGAGCTGGCGAAGAAGGCGGAGCAGCTGGATGAAATGGACGAGATGCGCATCAAACTCGAGGAGCTGACGGAGGAGCAGTCCGCCGAGAAGGTAAAGCTCGCAGGCATACAGAATGCGAAGAAATACCTAGAGAAGGCGAAGGCGGAAGTGGTTTCCCGCTACTCCGCGCCGATCCTGGAGTCGTTCGAAAAGAATATGAGATTCATTGACCCGGAGAACCAGGCATCCTACCGGATCGACACGAACATGCAGGTGACCGTGGATGCGGAAGGCCTGCAGCGCGACAGCGAGCTGTTCAGCGCGGGCTACCGTGACCTGATGGGCTTCTGCCTGCGACTGGCGTTCATCGACGCGGTCTTCACCGAGGAGAAGCCGATGCTGATCCTGGACGATCCGTTCACCAACCTGGACGACGAGAAGATCAAAAAGGCGAGGGAACTCGTTAAAGAAATATCAAAAGATTATCAGGTACTGTATTTTACATGCAGTGCATCCAGACAATAAGTAAAAGGGCAGGAGGATCGACCTCCTGCCTTTTTTGAATGTGTCAAAAGGGACGGTTCTAATTGACACATTATCAGATTATTTGTAGTTAGGGGTTATCATAGTGCCCGGGGGCTGTAAAGGCCGAGCCGCCTGCGGCGGTGCTTCGCAGCCTTGACAGCCCCCGGGCACTATGATACGTGGTGATCAAGGTGTTGTAAGCCGGCTTACGCCGTTTACAACGGCCAATGTGGGACTGGGTGAAACTGCCTTGAAATTGAGAAGCCCGCCTATATGAAATTAAGGCACTATAGGAGGTTAGTTCATCGGGCGGAAGTTTGGAGAGACCGCCTATACGAAATCGAGGAGCTATAGGAGGTTAGTTCAACGGATGGAAGTTTGAGAAGACCGCCTATACGAAATCGAGGAGCTATAGGAGGTTAGTTCATCGGGCGGAAGTTTGAGAAGCCCGCCTATACGAAATTGAGGAGCTATAGGAGGTTAGTTCAACGGATGGAAGTTTGAGAAGACCGCCTATACGAAATCGAGGTGCTATAGGAGGTTAGTTCAACGGATGGAAGTTTGGAGAGACCGCCTGTAAGAAATCGAGGAGCTATAGGAGGTTAGTTCATAGGACGATAATTTGAAAAGCCTCCCTATACGATATTCACGCGCCATAGGAGGTGAATTGAAAGAGAAGCAAGCTCCTTGCGTATTTCTGTAAATGTGTCAAATGGAACCGTCTCCATTGTCACATTTACCTCTGTCACATCGGAATGTGACATTTGTCAATTCCGATTGTGACAGCGTTCACTTTTGCGGGCCTTTGGGGCGGGGTATAATGGGCTCAAGATCGGAGATAGGTCCGGTCGGTTGCCGAAACAGGAGGATTTGAACATGGCAGAGACAGTAGTAAAGATCACGAATTTGGTTAAAAGATATAAGGAGCTCATCGCGCTGGATAATTTCAGCATGGAGATCCAAAAGGGCGAGGTGTTCGGCCTGCTGGGTCCGAACGGTTCGGGTAAGACGACGACCATCAATTGCCTGCTCACCTTACTTTCTTACGACAACGGCGAGATCGAGTTGTTCGGGGAGAAGATGACATCGAAGCGCAGCGACCTGAAGGCGCGCATCGGCGTCGTTCCGCAGCAGGTGGCTGTGTTTGATGAATTGACCGTTTATGATAACATCGATTTCTTCTGCGGTCTGTACATCAAAGACAAAGAGACACGCAAGAAATATGTGGAGGATGCGATCGAGTTCGTCGGACTTCAGGAGTTCAAGAAATTCTATCCGAAGAAGTTGTCGGGCGGCCTGCTTCGCCGTTTGAACATCGCCTGCGGCATCGCGCACAAGCCGGAACTCATAATCTTCGATGAGCCGACAGTCGCGGTCGACCCGCAGTCCAGAAACCGCATCCTGGAAGGCATTTCCCGTTTGAACGAGCAGGGCGCGACGATCATCTATACGACCCACTACATGGAGGAAGTCGAGCAGCTGTGCTCGCGCATCCTGATCATGGATCATGGTAAGAAGATCGCGATCGGCACGAAGGACGAGCTCAAGGGCATGATCAAAAACACCGAGAGTGTGATCGTGAACGCACACGGCCTCACCCAGGACTTCATCGAGAAGGTGCGTGCCCTGAACCACGTGTACGACGTGTCCTACCGCGACGATACATTGACCGTAAAGTGCAGCGGCGGCAAGCACAACATCGTACATGTTGTCGATTGCTTCGCGGACAATGAAGTGAAGTATCAGCAGATCTATTCGATCCTGCCGACACTGAATGAGGTATTTTTGGAGATCACCGGCAAGCAGCTGCGTGACAACGAATAGAGAGGTGGATAGGTATGTATTTCCGTGTATTTGTCTATCGGATCAAAAAGAACCTGCGGGATCGTGAACTGATCCTCTGGTCGCTTTTGTTCCCCATCGTACTGGGAACGTTGTTTTATATGGCGCTGGGCTCGATCTATAAGAACGCGGCCGTGGAGACGAAAAGCGTGGCGCTGGTCGGCGGGACGGAGGCGAACACCGAGTTCGTAAAGACGACGCTCGAGGGCATCAAGAGTTCCGAAGGGACGGCGATGTTTGAGGTGACCGTGGCAGACGCGGCGGACGAGCAGAAACTGCTGTTTCAGGACGAGGTTGCCGGCGTGATGGATATCTCGGACATGAGCGACATCCGGTTGCACATCGCGAAGGATGAGGTCGCACAGAATGTCCTGGCGCACGTGATCGGCATTTTCCGCAGAAACGCAGTGCTGATGCAGAAGGCGGCCGCTGACCCCGCGTCGGCATTGAAGATCATGAACCTGATGACGGAGGACACCGAACTCGTGAAGCAGGTCAATGCTGCCGGCGAAAATAAGGACCCGTATGTATCGTTCATGTACGCTTTGCTGGCCATGGTCTGCGTGATGGCGTCCAATGCGGGACTTCAGGTTCCTATCGACTCCCAGGCGAACATTTCCACACAGGGTGCGCGCGTTTCGGTCACACCCGTGAACCACAGGATGTATGAGCTCGCGAGCCTGCTGGCTGCCTTCCTGATCCAGACCGTATGCACGATGGTCGGCCTCTTCATGATCGTCGGTGTCTACAAAGTCAACATGGGGTGCAGCATCGGTTTCCTGATCCTGATCTGTATACTGGGAACCATGCTCGGTTGTTCTCTGGGCTTTATGCTGGGACATGTTTCGAAGCTTTCGAAGAGCTCAAAGGAAGCGATTTTGCTTTTGTTTGTAACGTTCGGCGGTTTTCTGGCCGGCCTCATGTTCGACCGGATGAAGATGATCGTCGAGATGTACTGCCCGATCATCAACCGCATCAATCCCTCCGCCCTCATTCACGATGCATTTTACAGCTTGAATATTTTCGGGGTGGGCGAACGTTTTTATCGCTCCATGATCACCATGGTCGTTATGACCATCGTTTTCACGACGATCGGACTGGTGATGTCCAGAAGGAGAAGCTATGCAAGTATTTAAGATGTTTTTCAAGATACAGAAAAAGTATATGATCCCGGCGATCATCTTCTTCGCGATGGGCATCCTGATGATCGTGGTCAATTATGAATTTCTGATCAAGAATTCGACCTCCTCTATGAAGGATTTCCAGACCATGAAGATGCCGATCCACCTGACCGATGAGGATCACAGCACCGTTTCGGATTACTTTGTCGACTACCTGAAGAAGTATCATAATGTGGACGACAAAACGTATACGAAGGACGTTTTGACCGACCGGTTATACTACGAGGATATCTCGTCGATCATCACGATCCCGGCAGGCTTTGGTGAAGCATTCCTTTCCGGTGAGACGGGAGAATGCCCGCAGATCCAGAGTGTGGTCGATGAAGGCATTGCCCACGGACAGATGCTGAACCTGGAGCTGCAGTCGTATTTGAGCAGCATGTACGCGTTCTACCACAGCGGAATGGAGCTTTCGGAGGCGGCCGCGAAGGCAGAAGAGACGCAGCGTTCGGAAAACTATGTGACCATCGTCGATGAGATCAAAGAGGACGGAACGACGCAGTCTCACAACACCCAGAGCGTCGGTGGAATCTTGTTTCTTTTCATCCCGTATGTTATAATGAGTTGTGTATTCGGCTCCTTGCTTTCGGCGGTTTTATCCTTTAATGAGACCGAAAAGAAAAAACGTGAGAATGCATCCGGTTATGCTACCTGGAAGCGCAGTCTGACCCTGGCCTTCGGGTCTTTGGTCTTCGCATTATTCTTCTTCCTCATGTACGTAGTGGTCCTCGCGATCTTCTGCGGAAGCGAGGCATTTACCAAGATGTGGTTCCTGATGGTGTTGAACCTTCTGGTGTACACGATCGCTACGGTCATGATGATGGCGTTTATCGCTGTGATCCCTCTGAAAGCTTCCGTGCTTTCATCGATCGTATCCACGGTCGTATCCCTCGGTTTTGCTTTCCTGGGCGGCATTTTCGTTCCGCTGTCCCAGTTGGGTGAAGGTGTCAAAGCTATCGGCCGCTTCCTTCCGACGTACTGGTATGCGACGGCGGTGGACGCGCTGGATAAGGGAAAAGGCTTTATGGATGTCCTTCCTTACTACGGGATCCAACTGTTGTTCGGAGCAGCGTGCCTGGCCATCGGAATGGCCCTTTCGAAAGCATCGGAGCGTGCACATTAATTTGTTTTGAACGTAAGGACATGTGTCTATGAAGCAGCTGGCAGATAAGATCATACTGTTTCTTTTATCGGTATTTGCCATGCAGGTCTGCCTGCATGGCAGATACCTTGTTGCCGTTATTTACGCGGTGATCATGTATGCTGCGATCTGTTTCCGTTTCAATATATCGGAGGATGACGACCAGAAGATACGCCGGACGCTTCAGACGGCCTTCCAGTGTGTCAGTGCGGTGCTTTCGGCTGCGATCTGCGGCGGCATCAGCGCGGCGCCCATGCTTTTGTATGACATGACCGCCTGCAAAAACTATCTCGCGATCGGCGTTTTGGGCACGGCTCATGCGATCGGACTGGCGACGTATTATCAGGAATTGTTGCCGACGGATACGACGTATTGGAACCAGATCCTGTTTTTCTCCTATCTGGCGATCTTGTGTATCCTTTCCGTGTTTTTTGCCATTCGGACGGCACGGTATGAACGCCTGAAGACACAACTGATCCACCTGCGCGACCGCGACCACATAAAGCAGGAGAAACTGCGGGAGCAGACGAACCAGGTGCTGGAAGCGAAAGACCAGGAGATCTACACGGCACAGCTGGCGGAACGAAACCGCATTGCCCGTGAGATCCACGACAACGTCGGTCACATGCTGACGCGCGGGATCCTGCAGGTCGGCGCCATGATGACCGTCCATAAGGATGAACCGGTCGCCGATGAGCTCGCGATGCTACGGGAGACGCTGGACACGGCCATGACAAACATCCGGACCAGCGTGCACGACCTGCACGACGAGTCGGTGGATCTGAATTTCGCGCTGGAGCAGATGGTGAAGCCGCTGCACGAGCGCTTTAAAGTACATTACGAGGTCAATGTCGAGACGCGGGTGCCGCGGAATATCAAATATGCGGTCATCGGCATCGCGAAGGAGGCGGTCTCCAACGTGATCAAACACAGCAAAAACGATTGTGTCGATCTCACGTTCAATGAGCATCCGTCGCTGTTTCAGCTGGTCGTTCACGACTATCCGGAGCACGAAACGGCGGAGACGGCCGTGAAAAACATGACCCATGAGGAAGTCACCGGGCAGGATGACGTGGGCATCGGCCTGTCGAACATCGAGGCGCGCGTAGCCGGCGTCGGCGGCTATGTGAACATCACGCGCGAGCATGGTTTCCGGGTATTCGTAACGATCCCGAAACCGAAGGAGGAAGCATGAATATACTGGTTGTGGATGATGATAAACTGGTGGCGATGTCGCTGCGCATGATCATCGAGGCCGACCCGGATATGACCGTGGTCGACGTCGGATACAGCGCGGCCGATGCGATCCGCCTGTATAAGAAGCATTTGCCGGATGTGCTTTTGATGGATATCCGGATGGCAGACCGGACCGGGCTGTCGGCGGGAGCGGAGATCCGCGAGAAATATCCGAACGCGAAGATCCTCTTTCTGACCACGTTTAATGACGACGAGTACATCGTGAAGGCGCTGTCCATCGGCGCGCGAGGCTACATCATCAAGCAGGATTTCGAGTCGATCATCCCTGCGTTGAAGGCGGTGCAGGAGGGACAGACGGTGTTCGGAAGCGATGTCGTCGGACGCCTGCCGTCCATGATCCGCCCCGAAAAGCAGGAGGGCTTCGATCCCGAGGCCTTTGGGCTTTCGGACCAGGAGGCGGAGGTCATGCGCCTCGTAAGCTGCGGCCTTAGTAACCGTGAGATCGCGGATAAACTGTGCCTCTCCGAGGGCACCGTCCGGAACTACATCAGCAACATTTTAGCAAAACTGAACCTGCGGGATCGCACGAATCTGGCGATCTTTTACCTGACCGGCGGGAAGCCTGCCAGAGCAGACTGAAAAAACGGGCTTAGGCCCGCTTTTTTTGTGTTTTTTTTCGCCTGAAAACAGCAAAATTTGACTTGCTTTATTGACAGGTCGCGTATATAATGGTATGTGGTTAAATTTGTTTTTTTAACAGTACTACATTTATGGAGGGCTGATAGCAATGAGCAACACAGCACAGACCCAGGCGGGTAAGCGTATTTTATCGCTGCTCGATCAGGGGAGTTTTGTTGAGATCGGCGGACGTGTGACCGCGCGTAATACCGATTTCAATCTTCAAAACAAAGAGTTGCCGTCCGATGGCGTTATCACCGGTTACGGCACGATCAATGAAAGTCTGGTATATGTTTACAGCCAGGATGCAAGCGTACTCGGCGGTTCCATCGGCGAGATGCATGCGAAGAAGATCGTGAAGTTATACGACCTTGCAATGAAAACGGGCGCGCCCGTGATCGGTTTGGTCGACTGCGCAGGTCTTCGTATTCAGGAAGCGACGGACGCCCTGAATGCATTCGGCGAGGTTTACATGAGCCAGGTCTTGGCATCGGGAGCGGTACCTCAGATCACCGCGATCTTCGGTACCTGCGGCGGCGGCCTCGCGCTCGTTCCTGCACTTACCGATTTTACTTTTATGGAGGAGAAAACGGCGAAGCTGTTCGTGAACTCGCCGAATACCCTCGACGGAAACATCATTTCCAAGTGTGACACATCTTCCGCTGATTTCCAGTCGAAGGAAGCAGGTCTTGTAGACGGCGTCGGAAGCGAAGACGATGTGCTCGCACAGATCCGTACTTTGATCAGCATCCTCCCCTCAAATTATGAGGACGATATGTCATATACAGAGTGCACGGATGACTTAAACCGCCTTTGCGACGGCATCGAAGCAGGAGCGAAGGACGCAGCTTATGTTCTTTCCGTGATCTCCGACGATAATTTCTTCTTCGAGACGAAGAAAGAATACGCAAAAGAAATGGTTACAGGATTTATCCGTATCAACGGAGCGACCATCGGTGCGGTAGCGAACCGCAGTGAGCGCTTCGGAGCGAACGACGCGGTAGAGCAGGAGGTCGAGAAGTTCGATACCACATTGACCGCACAGGGTTGTGAGAAGGCAGCCGCATTCGTTCGTTTCTGTGATTCGTTCGGTATCCCGGTACTGACCCTGACCAGCGTGACCGGTTTCAAGGCTACGACCTGTCAGGAGAAGAAGATCGCGAAGGCTGCAGCGGCGCTTGCAAGTGCATTTGCCGATGCAACTGTACCGAAGGTAAACATCGTGATCGGACCGGCGTATGGAACCGCTTACAATGTTATGAACTCTAAGGCGCTCGGCGCTGATCTGGTATATGCATGGCCGCAGGCCAGCATTGGCCTGATGGATGCGAAGGCAGCCGTTAAGATCATGTATGCGGACGAGATCGCGAAGGGCAATGGAGCCGACGTGATCGCACAGCGTTCCGCTGAATACGAAGCTTTGCAGAATGGTGCGGTCTCCGCTGCAAAGAGAGGTTATGTTGATGATATCATCGAGCCGGTAGAGACTCGTCAGTATGTAGCGGCTGCTTATGAACTTCTGTTCACGAAGCGCGAGGATCGTCCCGCGAAGAAGCACGGCGCTAGATAAGGGAGGCACTGTCTATGGTATACACATATTTGGCAGCGGCTGCGGAAACATCCGGATTTGATCTGGCGGAAGCGCTTCGTAACACTGCAGTAGGTATGGGCACCGTTTTCGTGATCCTGATCCTGCTGAGCGGTGTGATCGCCCTGTTCCGGTTCATCCCCAACACGGATAAAAAGCCGGCAGCGAAGGTAGCTCCGGTGAAGGCAGCTCCGGTCGTAACGCCGGCAGCTCCGGAAACTGTAGAGGATGATACCCAGCTGATCGCCGTTATCACGGCAGCGATCGCCGCATCGATGGGGACCACATCCACGAACGGTTTCGTCGTTCGTTCGGTCCGCAGAGTCGGCGACAGTCGTTGGAAGAAGTCATAATTATACAAGGAGAATAGAATTATCATGAAGAACTATATCATCACCGTTAATGGTGTATCTTATGAGGTATCTGTAGAAGAGACCGGCGCTACAAGCGCTCCCGCAGCAGCACCTGCGAAGGCAGCAGCTCCCGTGAAGGCAGCGGCTCCCGCAGCACCCGCAGCTCCCGCTAAGGCAGCAGCTCCCGCTGCAGCAGCAGGCGCAGGCTCGATCAAAGTCGCAGCCGGCGCAGCAGGTAAGATCTTTAAGATCGAAGCAAGTGTAGGCGCCTCCGTTAAGAAGGGCGACGCTGTCATCATTCTGGAAGCCATGAAGATGGAGATCCCGGTTGTTGCTCCCGAGGATGGAACCGTGGCATCTATCGACTGTGCAGTCGGCGATATGGTGGAAGCAGGCGCAACTCTCGCCACTTTGAACTAATAAAATGGACCCGTCACGAGGTGTGACGGAATACGGAGGTTATCATGGTTGAAATAATCGAGAACCTCCTGCGTCAGACGGCCTTTTACAACCTGACATGGGGTAACTATGTAATGATCCTGGTTGCGTGCATACTTTTGTTCTGCGCGATCAAATTACAGTATGAGCCTTTGCTCCTGATCCCCATTTCGTTCGGTATGTTGCTGGTAAATATCTATCCGGGTATTTCGGCAGAACCGGTCACGGATGCAAACGGCGTCGAGACGGCGGCAGGTGGTTTATTATATTACTTCTTCAAACTGGATGAGTGGGCGATCCTGCCTTCCCTCATCTTCATGGGCGTCGGTGCCATGACGGACTTCGGTCCCCTGATCGCCAATCCTATGAGTTTCTTCTTAGGAGCGGCAGCGCAGTTCGGTATCTACGCAGCATATTTCATCGCTTTGGCGATGGGCTTCAACGGTATGGAGGCCGCAGCGATCTCCATCATCGGCGGAGCGGATGGTCCTACATCCATTTTCCTGGCAGGTAAGTTGGGACAGACGAACCTGATGGGTCCGATCGCGGTTGCGGCATATTCCTATATGTCACTGGTTCCGATCATTCAGCCGCCGATCATGAAACTGTTCACAACAGAGAAAGAACGTAAGATCAAGATGGATCAGCTCCGTCACGTTTCCAAACTGGAGAAGATCCTGTTCCCGATCATCGTTACGATCGTTATCTGTATGATCCTTCCCACAACGGCTCCTCTGGTAGGTATGCTGATGTTGGGTAACCTGTTTAAGGAGTGCGGCGTCGTTCGTCAGCTTACCGAAACCGCTTCCAATGCGCTGATGTACATCGTAGTTATCCTGCTGGGTACTTCCGTAGGTGCAACGACCAGCGCAGAGAAATTCCTGCAGGTGACCACACTTAAGATCGTTGTACTCGGTCTGGTCGCATTTGCGTTCGGTACATGGGCCGGCGTTATGTTCGGTAAACTCATGTGCGTACTGACGCATGGAAAGATCAATCCTCTCATCGGATCCGCCGGTGTATCCGCGGTGCCGATGGCGGCGCGTGTTTCGCAGAAGGTCGGCGCGGAAGCAGATCCGACGAACTTCCTGCTCATGCATGCGATGGGCCCCAACGTAGCCGGCGTTATCGGTACAGCCGTGGCGGCGGGTACCTTCATGGCTATCTTTGGTAAGTTTTGATTAGAAGGAGAAATAAAATGGCAGAAACAGAGATTCAGAAAAAGCCTGTTAAGATCATGGAGACCGTTCTTCGTGACGCGCATCAGTCATTGATCGCAACGCGTATGACGACAGAGCAGATGCTCCCGATCATCGATAAAATGGATCAGGTCGGCTATCATGCCGTAGAGTGCTGGGGCGGCGCGACCTTCGATGCTTGCCTTCGTTTCCTGAAGGAAGATCCGTGGGAGCGTCTTCGTAAGCTCCGCGCGGGCTTCAAGAACACGAAGCTGCAGATGTTGTTCCGCGGCCAGAATATCTTGGGATATCGTCACTATGCCGATGATGTGGTTGAGTACTTCGTACAGAAGTCCATCGCAAACGGTATCGACATTATCCGTATTTTCGACTGTTTGAACGACCTTCGTAACCTTCAGACAGCGGTCAATGCTTCCCGTAAGGAGGGCGGTCACGTTCAGATCGCGCTTTCCTACACCTTGGGCGATGCTTACACCCTGGACTACTGGGTAACCATGGCAAAGCGCATCGAGGAGATGGGAGCAGACTCCATCTGTATCAAGGATATGGCAGGACTTTTGCTTCCGTATAAGGCAACCGAGCTGGTTACCGCGATCAAGTCCGCTACGAAGATCCCGCTTCAGATGCATACACACTATACTTCCGGCGTAGCCAGCATGACTTACCTTAAGTCGGTAGAGGCAGGCGCAGATATCATCGATACCGCGATGTCTCCGTTCGCACTGGGTACCAGCCAGCCGGCGACCGAAGTTATGGTAGAGACCTTCAAGGGTACTCCCTACGATACCGGTTATGACCAGAACCTTCTCGCTGAGATCGCGGATTACTTCCGCCCGCAGCGTGACGCAGCTCTTGAGAGCGGTCTCTTGAATCCGAAGGTTATGGGTGTTAATATCAAGACTCTTCTGTACCAGGTTCCGGGCGGCATGCTTTCCAACATGATCTCCCAGCTGAAGGAGCAGAACGCAGAAGACCGTTACTACGACGTGCTTCGTGAGATCCCGTTGGTTCGGAAGGACCTCGGTGAGCCGCCTCTTGTAACTCCTTCTTCCCAGATCGTAGGTACACAGGCAGTCTTCAACGTACTTCTGGGCGAGCGCTATAAGATGGCGACGAAGGAGACGAAGGCAGTTCTGTCCGGCGAATATGGCCAGACCGTTAAGCCTTTCAATCCGGAAGTTCAGAAGAAGGTTATCCAGGATAAGAAGCCGATCACCTGCCGTCCGGCAGACCTGATCCCTGCAGAGCTCGATAAGATCGAGTCCGAGATGTCCCAGTATAAGATGCAGGACGAGGATGTTCTTTCCTACGCACTGTTCCCGCAGGTTGCTGTTGACTTCTTCAAGTACAGAGAAGCTCAGAAAGAGAAGATCGACCCGACCGCAGCAGACACTAAAAATAACGCATACCCTGTTTAAGAGGTAGAGTGATCCATGAAAAGCGCTACGAAATATAAAGTGGAGCAGTCGCTCCTCGAGCATATTACGAAGAACGCGTTCGGCGTCAAGCCCATCAGCGTCCAGGCGATCGATGACGGTTCCTTTAACGCAGTTTACCTGATCGAGGTACCGGATGGCCGCCGCGCCGTATTGAAGGTGGCACCTTGCGACGATGAACGTGTCTTGCGCTATGAAAAAAACATAATGTACACCGAGGTCAGTGTGATGCAGAAGATCAAGCGTCACACGGCCGTCCCGGTGCCGGATCTGTACTATTTCGACGCCGCTCACACCTCGTGTCCGTCCGATTACTTCTTCATGCAGTACATCAACGCCTCCAACTATCATCTGGTGGAGACGCAGCTGTCGGAGGAAGTCCGCAACCGGATCGATGAGCAGATCGGAATGTATAACCGCTATATCAACGAGATCAAAGGACACCTGTTCGGGTATTTCGGACAGGAGCGCCGGCAGAAAGAGACCTGGTACGAAGCATTCTCCCGTATGTTGGAGGATATCATCGCAGACGCGAAGCACTACAACGTAGAGTTCGGTCTGGATGAAAACGTATTCTACCGTCTGCTGGAGAGCGACGAGGAGGCGTTCAACGCCGTGACCGAGCCGCGCCTGGTCCACTCGGATCTCTGGGCGGGCAATGTCTTCATCCGCGAGGATAAGATCGTCGCCATCATCGACTGGGAGCGTTGCCTCTGGGCGGATCCCCTGATCGAACGCGGTTTCCGCAGCGAGTACTTGAAACAGTCGTTCCTGCGGGGCTATCAGCGTGAAGAGCCATTCACGGCCCAGGAACGCAGAAGACTGCGTTGGTACGACCTGTACTACTACATGACATTGGCCGTGGAAGAGTGCGCACGTGAATACGATGACGAAAACTACCACGAGCACGTATGGAAGCAGTACCACCAGGCACTGTCCCGATTGAAACTGGATTAAATTATTAAATTATAGAAGGAGACCTTATGTATTCTTTTGATGAAATCAAGAAGACGGATCCCGAAATCGCCGCAGCGATCGCTTCGGAGGTTTCCCGTCAGAACAGTCACATTGAGTTAATCGCATCGGAGAACTTCGTAAGCAAGGCAGTCATGGCAGCCATGGGCAGCCCCCTTACGAATAAGTATGCCGAAGGATATCCGGGTAAGCGTTACTACGGCGGCTGCGAGTGCGTAGACGTAGTAGAGGAGCTGGCTCGAGAGAGAGCGAAGGAGATCTTCGGTTGCGAGTACGTTAACGTACAGCCGCACTCCGGCGCACAGGCAAACATGGCCGTATTCTTCGCTGTATTGAATCCCGGCGACACCTACATGGGCATGAACCTGGCACACGGCGGCCACCTGTCCCACGGAAGCCCGGTAAATATGTCCGGTAAGTATTTCAACTGCGTGCCTTACGGTGTAAATGATGACGGTTTCATCGACTACGATGAGGTTCGCCGCATTGCCCTCGAGTGCAAGCCTAAGATGATCGTTTGCGGTGCTTCCGCATATCCTCGTGAGATCAACTTCAAGCGTTTCCGCGAGATCGCAGACGAAGTCGGCGCAGTACTGATGGCAGATATCGCTCATATCGCTGGTCTGGTAGCTACCGGCCTTCACATGAGCCCCATCCCTTACGCTCACATCACGACCACGACCACACATAAGACCCTTCGCGGACCGCGCGGTGGTATGATCATGTGCTCTAATGAGGTCAATGAGCGCTTTAACTTCAACAAGGCAGTATTCCCCGGCATCCAGGGTGGCCCTCTGATGCACGTGATCGCTGCAAAGGCTGTAAGCTTCAAGGAAGCTCTGTCTCCTGAATTTAAGGAGTACCAGACACGTATTAAGGCAAACAGCGCAGCTCTGGCTAAGGCTATGATGGAGCGCGGCTTCAACCTGGTATCCGGCGGTACAGAGAACCACCTGATGCTCGTAAATCTGCTTAACCTCGGCGTTACCGGTAAGGCAACCGAGAAGCTTCTCGACGCGGCAAATATCACCTGCAATAAGAACGCCATTCCGAACGATCCTGCATCACCGTTCGTAACCAGCGGTATCCGTCTCGGAACAGCTGCAGTCAGCGCACGCGGCATGCAGCCTGAGGATATGGTGACCATCGCAGAGGCGATCAAACTGGCCGTGATCGACAACGATCAGGAGTCTGCTAAGGCTTTGGTAAAGACATTGACCGATAAATACCCTCTCTACGAGGAACTTGCATAAGTCAATTGAAAAAATAAGCAAAAAATAATCAAATTTATGGCGGGAAATGACTGGATTTTTTCAGCATTTCCCGCTATAATGTTATTCAGAAGAAATGCGCTTGCTGACCATCCGGACATACGAACCGTTGGGAAGGGGAGAAGAGCGCGTCTCGGAACAAAAAAACAGGAGGATTCATGCACATGAATAACATTCCCAAAATTAAACTTGGTATCGTTGCAGTAAGCCGTGACTGCTTCCCTGAGTCACTTGCTGTCAACAGAAGAAAGGCATTGGTTGCTGCATACGCTAAGAAGTATGACGCAGCTGATATCTACGAGTGCCCGATCTGCATTGTAGAGAGTGAGATCCACATGGTACAGGCTCTGGAAGATATCAAGAAGGCAGGCTGTAATGCACTTTGCGTATATCTCGGAAACTTCGGTCCTGAGATCGCTGAGACATTGCTTGCTAAGCACTATGACGGACCTAAGATGTTCTGCGCAGCTGCAGAGGAGAGCCAGGATAACCTGATCGGTGGCCGAGGCGACGCTTACTGCGGTATGCTGAACGCAAGCTACAACCTGAAGCTTCGTAACACCAAGGCTTACATCCCGGAGTATCCGGTAGGTGACGCTGAGGATTGCGCAGATATGATCCACGAGTTCCTGCCTATCGCACGCGCACTCGTTGGTCTTTCCAAACTGAAGATCATCGGCTTCGGACCTCGTCCGCTCAACTTCCTTGCATGTAATGCACCGATCAAGGCTCTCTATGACCTTGGTGTTGAGATCGAAGAGAACTCCGAGCTCGATCTGTTCGAGGCTTTCAAGAAGCACGAAGGCGACCCTCGTATTCCTGAGGTAGTTGCTGACATGGCTGCAGAACTCGGCGCAGGCAACAAGAAGCCTGAGATCCTGCCGAAGCTCGCTCAGTACGAACTGACACTCCTTGACTGGGTTGAGGCTCATAAGGGTTATCGTGAGTACGTTGCGATCGCAGGTAAGTGCTGGCCCGCATTCCAGACCCAGTTCGGTTTCGTACCTTGCTACGTTAACAGCCGTCTGACCGGTCGCGGTATCCCGGTATCCTGTGAAGTAGATATCTACGGCGCACTTTCCGAATTCATCGGTACCTGCGTATCCGAAGACATCGTTACCCTGCTCGATATCAACAACTCCGTTCCGAAGGATATGTACGAAGAGTCCATCAAGGGTAAATTCGACTACACACACAATGATACATTCATGGGCTTCCACTGCGGTAACACCTGCTCTAAGAAGCTTGCATTCTGCGACATGAAGTATCAGCTCATCATGGCAAGAGCTCTTCCGGAAGAGGTTACCCAGGGTACCCTCGAAGGCGATATCGCTCCCGGCGACATCACTTTCTTCCGTCTGCAGAGCACCGCTGACACCAAGCTTCGCGCTTACGTTGCACACGGTGAGGTTCTCCCGGTTGCTACACGTTCGTTCGGTGGTATCGGCGTATTCGCGATCAAGGAAATGGGACGTTTCTATCGTCACGTTCTGATCGAGAAGAACTTCCCTCACCACGGCGCCGTAACTTTCGGTCACCATGGTAAGGCTCTGTTCGAAGTATTCAAGTACCTCGGCGTTCCGATGGAAGACATCAACTTCAATCAGCCTGCAGGTATGATGTATCCTACAGAGAATCCTTTCAAATAAGATTTGAAAAAACATCGATAAAACGAGACGGCCTGTCGTGAAAACGACAGGCTGTTTTGTTGCTTTTTGGGGTGGGGTGTGATAAACTAAGAATGATACGAAGTCGGTATAAGCAGGACCGGCTTAGACTCGATGGGATAGAGAGGTACGACAGTGGCATCGATCCAAAATGACTGGCTTTCAGTGGTTTCCCCGGAGTTTCGGAAACCCTACTATAAAGAATTATACGAGTTCATCTGTCGCGAGTACCAGGAGCACACGGTATACCCGCCGGCGCAGGACATCTTTAACGCGTTCCACTTTACGCCGCTGTCGGAGGTGAAGGTGGTGATCCTGGGGCAGGATCCGTACCACAACATCGGCCAGGCGCACGGCCTGTCATTTTCCGTACAGGTCGGACAGGAGATTCCGCCGTCCTTAGTAAATATCTATAAGGAACTGCAGGAGGATCAGGGCTGCTACATCCCGAACCACGGCTGCCTGAAGAAATGGGCAGACCAGGGCGTACTTCTTCTGAATACGGTGCTGACCGTGCGGGCGCATCAGGCATTTTCCCATCAGGGAAAGGGCTGGGAGATGTTCACCGACGCGGTGATCCGGGGCCTCGAGCAGGTCGACCGTCCCATCGTATACATGCTGTGGGGAAAGCCCGCGCAGGAGAAGCGTAAGATGATCACGAACCCGAATCATTTGGTGCTTACGGCGCCGCATCCGTCGCCACTCTCGGCGTACCGCGGTTTCTTCGGGTGCAGGCATTTTAGTAAGGCCAATGCGTTCCTTAAGGAGCATGGGCTTGCGACCATAGACTGGCAGATAGAAAGTGTAGAGGATAGCAGATCATGAATAAAACGATCGTAGTTTGCGTCATCCGCAAGGCGGAGAACGCTGAAGATATCAAGGCTTGTGTACCGAATGTGGACCGCGTTGCGTCGGAGATCACGCTCGCGGATATCGCTTATGTTGCCGAATACGGCGAGGACCATGCGGTCGTAAAGCGTATGGACGGACGGGCGGCCGCGCTGCTCGACAACACTGCACGCGACGAGGAGTTTCAGGTGAAGCTGACGCTCACCGGCCTGACGCCGCTGGTTTCCTTTACCGTATTTGTATATGACGAGACGGAGAAGATCAGCCGCTATCGCCGCGTGGCGAATTCCGCAGGCATCTTGGAGTTCGTCTGCGATATTCCGGCCGGCGGCTACGGGCTGGTTTTGCAAAATGCGTAAGATGATGCATCTGTTCACAATTTGAACATATCAAAACGTTAGAATAACCATATAGAGAATACCTTTATACATGGAGGGATGATTATGGACCAGCCGAAGATCATGGTAGTGGATGATGAGACCAGAATGCGCAAACTGTTGCGCGACTTTCTGGTGAAAGAAGGTTTTCAGGTGATCGAAGCCGAAGACGGCGCGAAAGCCATCGATATCTTCTTCGAGAATAAAGACATTGACCTCGTGCTTTTGGACGTTATGATGCCGAACATGGACGGCTGGGAAGTGACGAAGTGGATCCGCCAGTATTCCAAGGTGCCTATCATCATGCTCACGGCGAAGAGCGAAGAGCGTGACGAACTGAAGGGCTTTGAACTGGGCGTGGATGAATACGTTACCAAACCGTTCAGCCCGAAGATCCTGATGGCCAGGGTAAATGCACTCCTGCGCCGCACAGGCACCGTTTCGAACGGCGACGTGATCGAGGTCGGCGGCATCGTGCTGAATAAGAGTGCGCATTCCGTGACGATCGACGGAAACCCGATCGATCTGAGTTTTAAAGAGTTTGAACTTTTGGCGTTCTTCCTGGATAACCAGGGGATCGCATTGTCCCGTGAGAAGATCCTGAATTTCGTGTGGGACTACGATTATTTCGGCGACGTTCGTACCATCGATACACACGTAAAGAAACTGCGCAGCAAGATGGGCGAGAAGGGAAACTACATCAAGACAGTTTGGGGCATGGGCTACAAATTTGATCTGAATTCGTAAATCGAGGTAGGCATGAAGTACAGAAATACATTTCGCTTTCGGTTTACTGTACTGTTTCTTATCGTTTTAGCCGTGGTCTATGCGGGAACCTATTTTGTGTTCCGCCAGTTCCTCGCGCCTTATGCCTTGGAGAAAAAGAGCGACCTGATGGAGTCGGTATGCCAGGACCTGCTGGAGATGGACGCCGGCACGAATGACCGTATCAAAGGTGTGACGTCTTTCGCGGAGGTGTTCCAGGAGGAAGAGGCGTACTATCAGGAATACCTGGATTTCATTAAGGAACAGTACGGTATCTCCGTATATATGGAAACCACGTTTCAACGTGTGCATCCGGCTTACGGTTCGCAGCTCCAGACGTTGCGCATCGCTTCCCGGGACGTTGACGCGGACTATATGAAATCGCGTTTGAACAACCTGAAGCGCACGTATGCGATGCAGAGCCGCTTCGAGGATTCGAACACGGTCGTAACGAAAGAAAACTACACGATCCGATATAATGCCGAGACATCCTCGGATAATAATCACATCGACGGATGGGGCGGGGCCGACGGCTTCCAGTTCCTCGTTTCGATGACCGTGGCGGACGTCCGCAACAACATCAAGATCGTGCAATCCTTCTATATCTATGTCGGCCTGGGCGGCTTTTTGATCGGCGGCTTACTGATCTTCCTCGTCATGCGCAGGGCGACCCGCTCCGTAACGCGACTCACTGACATTTCCAATCAGATGATGGAGATGGACTTCAGCGCGAAGTACATCGGTAACTCGAAGGACGAGATCGGAGTGCTCGGGCAGAACATGAATGCATTGTCCGAGAAATTGGAACATACGCTGTTGGAACTGAAGACGGCGAACCTCGAGTTGATGAACGACATCGAAAAGAAAAACGAGATCGAGCAGCAGCGGACGGAGTTCATCTCCAACGTTTCACATGAGTTGAAGACGCCGATCGCGCTGATCCAGGGATATGCCGAAGGCCTCAGCGAGGGCGTCACCGACGATCCGGAGAGCGTGCGCGATTACTGCAACGTCATCGTGGACGAGGCGCAGAAGATGAACCGCATGGTGCGTCAGCTGCTGAGCCTGAACCAGATCGAGGCGGGCCAGAACATGCTGGACATCAGCCGTTTCGACATCACCGAACTGATCAACGGCGTGGTAGGTGCGCAGGAGATCGAGCTTACGAAGAAGAAGGCCCTGGTCATCGTGCGGCAGCATGATCCCGTATTTGTAATGGGCGATGAATACCGCATCGAAGAAGTATTGACCAACTACATCTCCAACGCGATCAACCATCTTGCTGGAAAGCGTGAGATCGTGATCGATACGACGACGAAGGATGGTAATGTCCGCGTCAGCGTATCCAACACCGGAAAGCCCATCCCGGAAGAGGAGATCGACCGCATCTGGGAGAAATTCTACAAAGTGGATAAGGCACGCACCCGCGAGTACGGCGGCCACGGCATCGGCCTTTCGATCGTTAAGGCGATCATGGATCGTCACCACGGCAAATGCGGCGCGTACAATACAGACACAGGCGTTGTATTTTGGTTCGAACTGCCTTGTGGCTGACAAATAAGAAAATCCGTAAAATAATTCTAAAAATTTTTATTTTCTCTTTTAATTCCTCGGAAAATACGCTATAATTATAGTGTTAGTTCCGAGGAATGTTTCGTGTGGCGGCATTTTCCGATCCATTCCTGAAAAAATAGATCTTATAAGCACGTAAAGATACGTGATGTACGAGAAGGAGGCACCTATGAAGAAACGAATATCATTTCTGATGGTAGTGATCATGTTGCTGTCACTGGCAACTTCGGTCGGAGCATCGGTCGTGGACGAAGACACGTTTAAATCCCTGAAACCGGAACATGTATCGCTTCAGTGGATGGAGGGAAACGATTCCCCGACGACCTGTACATTGACCTACAGTGTTCCGACGGTTATCTCCGAGTTTTTCACGAAGAAGGACGAAGCCGAAGATAAGGAAGCATTCTGGGCGCAGTTCGGTCTTACGGACGGCTGGGTAAACGTCCAGTTTGACTGGGCGCTGGATGACGTGAATGATCCGGTATCCGGCTGGCATTACAATAAGTATTGGGACGGCGACCCGACCCACGGCCTGGGCCGTGACAGCGATGGCGGTTACCATTACAGCGATTGGGATGGCGTCGACTACGGCTTCGGAAACATTACGGAAACGGTCAATGATTCCTGGGTATTCCGTGGCATCCCGAATGGTGACCGATGGAACGGGAATCCGGAAACCGGATATATCGGCGTTAAGGATCAGCTGAGAGAAGATCAGTATACCTATGATTATGATGAGGAGTGCCTCAAGATCGATTTCTCCAAACATACCATGTATGTTCGCGTTCGCTATGTATTTACCTTACGCAAAGACGGGGAAGACGATCGGTATATATTCTCGGATTGGTCGGATATCGCCAGCTGTGGTAAGGACGCGAAGAAATATGAGCCGCTCACGGCGAAGGACATTCCTGCACCGGTGATCACGAACCTTCGCATGACGGATGAAGAGTTTAACGGAAATCCGGTCGTTGCATATACATTGACCGTTCCTGATGATCTGATGCAGAAATCGGTCGAAGCAGAGGCAAATCACGGTTATATCGTGATCGAAACGTATGCACGTGTAAAGGGCGACTCCGAGTGGACCGGCATGGGTAACAGTGACTGGGAGATCAAGCCTGGTGAAATGAAGGCTGCCCTCCTGTCGCTTATGAGCGAAGAACATCCGAAGATCGATGCAAACACACCGATCGAACTTCGCGTTCGTTATCGTTGCAGTCAGTCCGAACTAGATGATGTTTACTCCGAGTATTCACAGACATTGGTTTTCGAGACGACAGAGATCTCAAACCCGACCCAGCCCGTGCCGACCGAAACGCAGCCGGAAGTTACGAAGCCTACCGAAGAAACAACGACCGTGGCGCCTGAACCTGAGAAGGATGATAAGTGTCCGCTCTGTCACTTCTGTCCGCAGCCTTTGGGACTGTGCATTTTCATTTGGCTCTTGATCATCCTGATCATCGCCGTAGTCGTATACGTTGTTATCCGCGTCGTTAAGAAGAAAGATAAGAACGAGGGCAATAAGTAGAAGAAACCTGAATAAATAGGATATTTTCGGAACGATCCCCGTGCATTTATGCACGGGGATTTTTCCGTGCCGGGAACGCTCAAAAAAAAGTTTAAAAAAATTCAAAAAAGGTGTTGACATTTAAATAGAAGCATGGTAATATTTAGAAGTTCGCCGCGAAAACGCCTCTGAAAAGAGAAACGAAGCAGCAAACAGCACCTTGACAATCAAATAGTATACTCCAACCTTGAAAATTCAAAAGAGAATTAAAAGATTGAGAACAGCTTAGAAATAAGCAAACCTAAGAAACAGTAAAGACAGGAACGATGAACGCAGAGTTTGTCTGATGTCAGAAAAGATTAAACATGAGAGTTTGATCCTGGCTCAGGATGAAC
>JAFYZH010000094.1 GCA_017548765.1 Lachnospiraceae bacterium
GCCAGCCTTTCTCCTCGATGTCGAGCACAGCCTTACTGCCGCACGCTTCGATCCGCTCTTTCAGGCGGATGCTGTCGTCCACGAGGATCCCGTTCCGTCCCGCCATGATGTAGGTGGGCGGAAAATCCGTGAAATCGCCGAACAGCGGGCTGAAGCGCGGGTCGGTCGGATCTGCGTCTAGTATATATGCTTTCGCGGCATCCATCACGAACTCGCCGCTCAGGATCGGGTCGTCTTTTTTATGTTCTTCGTATGCAGTCGCCGTGCCGGTCATGTCCGTCCAGGGGCTGAATAACAGCAACTGTCTGGGCAATGCTTTCCCTTCCGCCGCAAGTTTCTGCGTCAGGCAGAGGGCCAGGTTTCCGCCGGCCGAGTCGCCGCCGACCAGCACATGGTCCGCCGCAAACATATCTTTCGTCAGGTACTCCCATACATTGACCGCGTCCTCTAAAGCCGCCGGGTACGCATGCTCGGGCGCCAGGCGGTAGTTGAACGAGATCACGGTGAAACCGGTCGCCATGGCCAGCTTCGTGCTCATGATGCCAGCGAGATCCAGCCCGCCGATCACGTAGCCGCCGCCGTGGCAGTACAGGATCACATAGTTCGGATTATGCGCGAACAGAGGCTTCGTCTCCTCGCAGCGGATCTTTCCGACGCGAAACCGGGTGCGGACGACATCGCCCTTCGGCGTGCCGAGCCGGCCGACCCACTCCGTGAGTTTCCGATGCTTCTTCAGTTCCGCCTCCGTCCCGATCTTCCCGGACAGGAAGTTCACATGTTTCAGCGCTTTTATCAGTGGTTTGTTCATGTTTCCAATTCCTTTCGAAACGTCCCTTTACTCTGCCAGAGTCCCCATGGGATCCCAAGGCATATAGTGGTTGGGCTCGTCTTCGAGATAATTCAGCTGCTCTTTCGTCAACAATTCCTTCTTCACGACCGCCTGGAAAACGTAGTTGTCGAACCACTCCGCATCCATCAGGTAGAAGCCCTTCTCGCCGCGGTCCTCGCCCCAGCTGTTCTGGATCTTCCAGCGGGTCGGCACTTCCTTCTCATTCAGGTTCACGCCCGTGATCACCATCGCGTGGTTCATCGCGGACTCACGGAAGTTCAGGCGGTCCTCCTTCGACATTTCAAACTTCATGCCGAGCGTGCCCTCGTAGTCGAAGCAGGCCTCGCTCCAGATGCCCGTCTCACGGTCGCCCTTCAGGCTCACGTCGCTGCCGAACCAGACCACGCTTCCGTTCTTCAACTGGCGCACGATCAGATCCTTCATCTCGTCCATGGGCAGGTTCAGGTACTGCACACGGTTGCCGCCCACAACATTGCCCAAATAGTCGATGGTGATGTTCTTGTAGAACGGTTTGTCAGCAGTCGGTGAGTTTACGATGCTCACGTAATCCTTCGTCAGGTTCACGCCCACGTACTTTTTGTAGAATGTCTTCGGGGTCAATTTCCTCTCAACATGGTATTTCTTATCTTTGTCGACGTACTCGAAGTCGAATTCCGTCACGGGCTCGCCGAAGCACTCGCACAGGAAGGTGTACATCTCTTTTCGCATGGACTCGGCCAATGCAGCGATCTTCTCGTCGCGCTTTTTCGTCTTGTATTTGCCATCTTCCGACTCGCGCACGCATTTCGCCACGCGCGCTGCATAGCGGCGCAGTTTCGAGTTGATGGTGCGGTTCATGGTCGGGGTGTGACTGCTCTGGAAGGTCTCCTCCATCGCTGTCTTCGGCACCACGCCGTACTTCGTAACGACGTTAACGAACATGTCCCACTGGCCGCCGTCCTGGATGCCCCTATCGAGCAGGTACGTGATCAGGCGTTCGTTCTTCGAAAGGCCATCCTCCTGTGTCATCAGCTCGATCATGGTCTCCAGGAAGTAATTGATCTTCTCATATTTATCCCAAAACGCCACATAGTTCTGGGATAATTCGAATTTATCGAGTTTGCATTTTTTCGCAACCTCCTCGCGCAGCACGTTCAGCGCGGAGAAGATCCAGCACCGCCCGCTTTGCTTCTGGTTCGTGACCGGCAACGTCTTCACATCCACCGAAAAATGAAAGTGCGCATTGCCCATGCCCTTCTGGCAGAACACGATATCCTTCAGGTTGGTCTTAGCCAGAACGTTCGACAGCGACCGCGCCAGCGGATCCTTCGAAAAATCCTTCTTATACGCTTCTATATCCTTCTTTGTGATCTCTTTCATATATCGTACCTCTTTCTAAAACGTGTCTTATTTCAGGTTCTATTCTGCGTTCTATTATAGGTTAAAACATGCTTGATTGTCAAACGATGTGACAGTGGGGACGGTTCTTTCTGTCACGTGTCACATTCCAAAAATGCCGCCGGCGAGCCGGCGGCATCCTTGTTTTATAGTGACATGTCACATTTACGAATTTAATGCGTAGTACAGCCCCTTAAGCGCCATCAGTTCCTCGTGGTTGCCCTGCTCGGCGATACCCTTATTGGAGATGTAGAGAATGCGGTCCGCGCTTCGGATCGTCGACAGACGGTGCGCTACCATGAAGGAAGTCTTACCCTTCAGGAGCTTCTTCAGCGCCTTCTGGATCAGGGCCTCCGTCTCGGTGTCGATCGAGCTGGTCGCCTCATCGAGGATGACCACCGAAGGGTTCTTCAGGATGATACGCGCGAAGGACAGCAGTTGCTTTTCACCTGCGGACAGGCCCGCGCCGCGCTCCTCGAGCTCGTGATTGTAACCATCGGAAAAACGCTCGATAAAACCATTTGCGTAGATGCTCTTCGCGGCTTCGATGCACTCCTCGTCCGTTGCATCCGGGCGACCGTAGCGGATATTCTCCATGATGGTGCCCTTGAAGATGAACGGCTCCTGCATGAGCACGCCAACTTCTTTACGCAGCGAGTCCAGGGTGACTTTGCGCACATCCTTGCCGTCAATGCATACGCTGCCTTCCCGGACATCGTAGAAGCGCGTGAGCATGTTGATGACCGTCGTTTTGCCGGCGCCCGTTGGACCCACGAGGGCGATCGTCTCGCCCGGCTTTACGTGCAGGTCGAAATGCTCCAGAATATTGACACCCTCGTCATACGCGAAGGTAATGTCGTTGAAATCCACACGACCTTCGACGTCGGACAGCACCTCGCAGTCCTCCTCGTTCGCGATCTCGACCGGATAGTCGATGGTGTCGAACACCTGCTCCAGGTTCGAGCTGACCTGCGCCAGCTGCTGGATCAGGATCGCGATCATGGTGAGCGGGCCGCTGAACTGCGTCATGTAGCTGGTAAATGCTACGACCAGGCCGGCATTTACACCCGCCGAACCGCCCAGGATCATGGAGAGCGCCACGCCGTACAGGCAGACGGTTCCGAAGTTCCAGAACGTCTCGACGATCGGCGTATTCAGTTCGTTTCTGCGGAAAATGCGCAGCCACTGCTGAACACAGCCGTCATGGATCTCGTTGTAGATCTCCTCGCTGCTCTTCGTGCGGTTGTAACTCTTAACGATCTTCTCGCCCATGATCGTCTCAACAAGGAAGGCGGAACGGTTCGAGTTCTTCGCACGCAGTTTTGCGAACTCCTTACGGATGAAATAACGCAAGGTGAAGATGCTGACCATCATCGGGATGACCACCGCGAAAACAATACCTGTCAGCCTCGGGCTCAGACCCAGCATGAAGAAGGTAACGATGATCAGTTTCACTGCGTAAGACAGCAGGTTCAGTACATAGTTGGAGAAGAAATTGGCCAGGTCATTGACATAGTCCGTGACACGCACCACGATCTTTCCGTTGGGCTTGGAGTCGAAATAATCGAAAGGCAACTCCTGCAGTTTGTAGAAGATCTCCTTTCGAACGTCACAGATGATCTTGTGACCTACGATACCCATGATCCTCTGGTGGAAGAAGTTCACGGTGATCTCGAGCGCCGCGATGACCGACATCGAAGCGATGATGAATACAAGCGTCCGGTACTCTTCCGTTACGACTACGTTGTTGATGATCTCCTTCAGCAGAAGCGGTGTGATCATCGCGAGGCCCGCCGACACCAGCATCAGAACGCCGACCAGGATGAAATATCCCTTATACGGGCTCATGTAGCGCAGCACTCTTCCGAACTGCCGGACATCGAATTTCTTTTTGATGACTTCGTCTTGGAAGTAGGTATTTTTCTTAGCCATGATCAGACACCTCCTTCCGCGAGTTTATCTGCCAAGGCATCGAAATTCACCGAGCCTTCCTGCGTAATCTGTATGTTGTAAATCTTGGCAAATGTGCCATTCAACTTCATCAGTTCATCGAACGTTCCGCGTTCAATGATCTCGCCGTCCTTAAGGTAGATGATCTCATCGCAGTCCACAACCGATGACAGACGGTGCGCGGAAATCAGAAGCGTCTTATCCGGATAAAACTCCTTGATGTCCGCAAGGAGCCGTTTCTCCGTACCGACGTCGAGCGCCGATGTGGAATCGTCGAGAACAAGGATCGGGGCATTGCGGAGAAGCGCTCTCGCAATGGATACGCGCTGCTTCTGACCGCCCGAGATACCGAGACCGCGCTCGCCGATGATTGTTTCATAGCCTTCCGTAAAGCTGCTGATAAAACCGTGCGCCTGCGCATGTTCCGCGGCTTTTACGACCTGCTGGCGCCCCACTTCAGGCTCCGAGTAGGCGATATTCGAAGTGATCGTATTGGAAAACAGAAATACGTCCTGGAATACATAAGAGAACTGCCTTCTTAACGAATTGAGTTCGTATTCGCGGATATCGATTCCGTTTAAGAGAATCTGTCCGTCGGTCATATCGTGAACGCGGATCAAAGACTCAAGAAGCACGCTCTTTCCGGATCCCGTACCGCCGACGATACCGATCTTCTTCCCGGGAGTAATGTCCAGATTGATGTTTCTGAGAATACTCTGTCCGCCGATTTCAAGGCTTCCGTTCACAATCTCAATATGCGCTTCGGTAAGCACGTCCAGGTCAGCCGCGGTCTCGTCCGAAGGAATCATGATGCACTCTTTCGGAGGCTCGCTGACGCTGATGGGACCGCCGACGATCTTACTCTCCGTATTCATGAAGTCCAGCATTTTCCGTCCGGAAACCAGCTGCTGCTGCATCTGGAACATGCTGTTGTTGATCTGTGTTACGTGGTTCATGATGCGGAACACGTAGTCCGCGCTGGCTACCAGGTAGCCGACCAAAAGCTCGCCGCGCATGACCAGGACCGCGCTCACGGCGATACTGCCGATGTACGCTCCCTGGCGGATGATGCCGAAGATCGCCTCAAACGTCGAGGACAGTTTGATCTGCTTGATGTGTGCGTCGCGCAGTTTGTAGTTGGAAGTGTCGAACTTCTTCTTCTCGACTTCCTCGTTCGTGAACGAACGCACCAGACGTACCGCCTCGATGTTCTCCTGTACGGTCAATGCCATGTTACTGTTGCAACCGCGGATCGCCCGGAAGTTCTCGCGGGCCAGTTTACGGAAACGCAGCAACGCCATGGCGAAAAACGGCGTCAGAATGAGCGGGATGACCAGCAGGCGGGTGTTGATCCGCGCCAGCATGACGACCGCTACGACCAGAACGAAGATACTGTCGCAGATATTCGGGATCATACGGCAGAACATTTCCTTAAACATGATCGTGTCGGAGTTGATCGTCGTCAGCAGTTCGCCCGTGTTGTACTCGGAGATCGTCTCGGAGTCGAGGTCCATGAGTTTATGAAAAGTGAGCACACGAAGATCGGTCTCCAGTGCGAGGCCGAGTTTTTGAAGTATGTAGTTCTTGATATATACGATCACATCTTTAAAGAGGATCAGGCCCAGGAACACCGCCGCCACCGTGAAGAACAGCTTCATCGTGTGCATCTCGCCATACTCGCCGGTCAGCAGGAACGAAAAGAAATTCTTATGGTCAACCGCCTGCTCCTGAATGATGTGATTGATGAAGATCGCCGTAAGCATCGGCAGCAGAAGATCCGCCGTCAACGCCACAAAACTCAACAGTTTCGTCAAAATATCCAGTGGAAGATGCCTCTTCCACTGTCTGAAACCGAATTTAAAAACATCCATTTTGAAACCCCCTGCCTGGATAGGCATTATTTTTCGTACGTGAACGCGGAAAATGCAGCGCTGCCGCCGATCTCCTTCGTCCCAAATACAAACAGTCCGAAACGGGCGCCGGTGAAGTGATCCAGTTTGTAGACCAGCTTACATTCCGGTCCGATCTGCTTCTTCTCCGTCCCGTCGTAATAAAACAGCCGCGCCATGTCGGTCTTATTCTCAAAGACCGCTTCCGCGCGCAGGCGCACGCTCTCGCCGCTCAGTTTCGCGCACGCGAGCTCCTCGCCCGGCTCGCTGTCCCTACGCTCGCCCCAAAACGACCCGTTCTCGATCACGCGTCGCAGCATGACTACGTAAAGTTCGCCGTTTCTGCGTGTGATCGCGGCCAATGCATACGAGCTTTCGAGCAGGCATAGTCCGGCGTAGTCTCCCTCTTTCAGGAGCGAACCATCCACCGTGACCTCTGCCGCGCACGCAGGATAGATGGTCCTCTGCGTTAGCACGTTCTTCGCCTGCACCAGGTTAACGCAGACCTTATCCGTGGTCACGGATACATTGCCCGCTACGCCGTCGCGCTTCACCAGGGAAAGCTCCGGCTCGTGGCTGAACTGCCAGCAACTCTTAAATCCAAACGAATCGTATCTTCTCTTCTGCTCCGGACCGTCTGCGTCTTTGAAGTCGTCGCTTCCGACGAGCTCATCGTACACATGGTCCGGCTTCAGATCCTCGATCGCGAACGTCTCCGGAACCTTACCGTTGTCGCCATAGACCGGCATGTCGTCCTTCCACGTCACAGGCACCAGGATCGGAATACGTCCGACAGCGCCGCTGTCCTGAAAGACGATGGAATACCAGGCGCCGCCCTGTGTCTCCACGATGCCGCCCTGCGCGCAACCGCTGTTGAAATACCCGCGGTCGTCGTCGCAGACATCGCCGCCGGTGAACGCACCGTCGAGCGAAGTCGCCATAAAGCAACTCTCCGTTCTGCGGCCGGTCGCCTTCGGCATATGAATGAAGAAAAGATAATACTTTCCGTTGATCTTGTAAAAATGTGTTCCCTCGTAGCCCAGGTAAGCATCGTCGCGATCCCGCAGGATCATGCGATGCAAGCCGCCCGGCTTCGGACCGGACAGATCCTCCCTAAGCTCCGTCAGGTAGATCTCACGGTTTCCGTAGACGATGTACACCCTTCCGTCGTCATCGAAAAGGATGGAATTGTCATGGTAGAAACCTTCGATCTCGCTCTTCTCCCACGGGCCGTCGATGGCCTGGGAGCGGTACAGATACGTTTTGTGCGTATCATTGGCCACAAAGCAGATATAAAACGTGCCGTTGTGGTAACGCAGGCTTGCGGCCCACATGCCCTGGCCGTAGATGTTCTCCGCGCCTTCCATGCGCTGGCCCGGCGTCGAGTCGAGGCGGTCGTACACGTACGCCGCGTGCTCCCACCGCACCAGATCATACGAACGCAGGATCTCACAACCCGGCATGAAATACATGGTCGTGCTGACCATATAGTAGGTATCGCCTACCCGGATCACGTCCGGATCGGGATAATCCATACGCGTCAGCGGATTGATCTTGCAGTAATCCATGGCGGCCCTCCTGCTTTATTCGAAAATCCAATCCAGGATCTCGTAACCCTCACCACTGAAGGTGAAATATACGCTGGTAACGCCCTTCAGGCCTTCCATCGGCGCCGAGCATACCGTGATCTCGTTGCCGTCGCTCTCGATCGGCAGGAAGCCTACTACATCCTGATTATTCAGTTTCGTCGAAACGCGGACTACACCGCTCTTACCGTTCGTGCGTACGGTCGCCTTCAGGGTCTTCGCGCCCTGCTCGCCGAAATCCACGCCGTTCAGTTTAACGAAGTCGCCGTCATTGATCGCGGTCAGAAGCAGGTTTCCGCAACCGTACTTCTCGCTCACTTCGTCCGCAGGTGCGGTATCCACGCCGGCCATCGCACAGATCGTCGCACCATTGATCTTCTCATAAGGGTTCAACGCTACGACCTGCTCGCGTCCGGTGCGGGTCTGCGGGATCAGACCGATAGTTCCGTCCTCGCCCATCTCGAACGCTTCCACATTCGTGGAGCGGTAGCCGTGGCGAATGCCCTGCGCCAGCTCCAGCATGCGTGTATGATATGTGATGTACCACTGTCCCTTGAAGTTGAAGATGCAGTGGTGGTTGTTGCCGCCTTCGCCCCAGTAAGCGCCCGGGTTCTTCAAAATTCTCTCTTTGTATGTGAACGGTCCGAGCGGATTTTTACTCTCCATGACGATGATCTCGCCGTTTTCGAAGTCATATTCCTTATTCTCCGCCTTATCCACGTCGAAGTTGCTGCAATAGGTGTAATAGTAGGTATCGCCGTATTTGTGGATACCGGAATCCTCAAACAGGAAGGGTGCGTCGATCGTCTTCGGTACATCGACCAGGCTCATCATGTCATCGCCCAGCTGTGCGCAACGCGCCGTCATCGGGTGCGAAGCGTCGCCCTGCCACGGGATGCCGCCGCCGAAGTAGATGTAGGCCTTGCCGTCGTCGTCCACCAGAACAGCGGGATCGAACAACCATGCAACGTTGCCGCAGTTCTCCATGTCGCGGCGAATGAGTCCGTGACCCAGTTCATCTACGAACGGGCCGACCGGGCTGTCCGACGAAACTACGCCGATGCCGCCGCCATTGTCCGCGAAATACAGGAAGAACTTCGGCTTGCCATCGATCATCTTCCACGCTGCCGCCGGCGCCCAGGAGTTTTTCGCCCATTTAGCCGCGCCGTTCGGACCTGCTACCATGATCTCGCCGTGGTCGGTGAAATTCACCATATCCTTCGTGGAAACCACGTAGATACTGCTGATCTTGCTGTAGGAATTCTCTTTGATCGTCGTGCCGTCCGCCTCATACTCGTAAGCATCGGCCGTCATATAAAAGTACACGGTATCACCGTACACCATCGCGTACGGGTCCGCGCCGTAATGCTGCGAAATGATCGGGTTAAAGTCCCACACACCTTTGTAACCCGTCGTCAGTTTCATGTTCTTAAACAGTTCTGAATAATTCATTTGTGAACCTCCTTCGTTATCCTTTTCTCCCGTGGTCGCAGCCTGCGTCGTCACATCTGCGCCCGTTGCAGACTCTGCACTGCCCGGCTCGGTCGCCTCCTGCGTCTGCGCGACCGTCGCCTGCGTGGCTTCCGTCTCCGGCACCGTCGGCTCCGTCGCTCCCGCGCACGCGCCCAGGCACATCATCGCGGCCAATGCTGCTCCCACATATGCTGTTTTCCTCGTTTTGCGTATCATAGGCTACCTCCTCTGCTGAGAGTCCCCCAAGTAAAACACTACCCAAAATATATCATATCTCAAATCGTAAATCTATGATTTCTTTGCTAACCTTATGCCAATAATTGCCCGCGGCTTACCCTGCGATTTTCATCCGGCACTTTTCTCTCAAAAAGGCGCGTATCGATGTGTCATCACCGCTCTCATAGTATGCTACCAACAGTTTTTTGAACTCCGGAACTTCTCGCTCGGGGACGATCAAAAGGCCCCCTCCGTGAGCGATCAGAAAATGGTTGGCATATAAGACAGCCGCTCGTTTATTCCCGTCAATAAAAATAGGGAACTTTTTTAACTAATAGTTTTAAAAAAGTTCCCTAAAACTATATCAGCCCCAGTAGGGCAGGCATTTCTGTACGATCAGCGCCACGACTAGTGCGATCCCGAGAGCGTAGCAAAATTCTTTCGGCTTTCGCCGCAGGACCCACAAGGAAGCCAGCCAGACGATCACTTCCGTCCAATGCGCGATCCGGATGCCTTGAAACAAAAAGACCGCTTGCGAGAACAGAACGCCGATGATGGCTCCTGTGATCGCGATCGCCGGCCAGCCCTTACCCTTTGCGTACCAGCACGCAAAGGCCAGGAACGGCGAAGCCGCCGTGAAACCACACCAGATCATCGCATAGTTTCGCGAGAAGAAACCTCCCACAAACTTCGAATACAGGAAGTAGCAAGTCACCATCCCGATGAAGAACAAAAATACATTCAACGCCGCTCGGAAAGCATTACTGCTGTAGACCGAAATGCACACCGCGATGAAGATCCAGATCGCAAATCTTCCCAAGAAATTCGTGATATCCAGTCGCTGCATAAAATACGGCAGTTCATTGAACCCCGCTAAGTCCAGCGCCTTCGAAAAAGCGCCCATCCCACAGCCGAATAATAATATTAGCACAGAATACAGGATCTGCCGCTGTTTAGAGACGCCCTCCTTCGGGGCACGGATCTTCTCTAACATATCCAACTTACTTCTCCAGAATGATCAAATTCCAAGACAGAGGCTTTACGTATGTCTTGATCTTGCCATCGGCAAATGTAGCACTGCCAGCCGGCTTCGGCACGATGACATCCGGGTTCTCGAAGCTGTTCTGCGCATCGGGATCCTCGGAGAACATCTCCAGGTGCTCCTTAAAGCTGTAACCCTCGAAACCGCTTGCGTCGATCGTCAGCGGATACTCGTCGGTCTCGCTCTTATTGACCACGAAGATAGCCACGCGGCCGGCTTCTTTATCCCAAGCGGAAGCGGCGTCGATGTAAGGAACGCCTTCCTTCGTCGGGTATTCGGACGTATCGTCGATCACATAACCGGGGATGTCGAACGTATCACTCTCGACTGCAGTGTTGAGCGCAACGCCCTTCGCGTAATCGATGAACTGCTTGAACGGATAGTAGGAAGCGGACTTCCAAACATGGTCGTGGTTGGAAGCACACAGAGCGCCGAGGCCGCCGGTCATACAACCGATCTTTACGCGATCCGCGTGACGCAGCAGCGCCAGCTGAACCGTCGCCATGGACAGGGCGCGCACCATGTCGCCGCCCGGGAACTTGAAATCGCGCATGTTGTCGGGGTCGTGCATGATGTACTTGCGGTTCGGATCGAAACGATAGTGTGCACGATACATGTTGTGCGGGCCGTAGCCGGGATGCAGTTCGCCGGCAGGGCGGATCATGGAACCATACTCGTCGAAGGAGATCATCACCTTATGCGGGCTGCGCATCTTCGCAGCGACCAGGTCACACATCGCAACCTCGGTGTTGATGAAATCCTCGTAGTACAGCGAGCCGCCGAGCAGGGCCTTCAGGTCGCCCGGAAGCGCCACATGATAGTGGTGCACGGACAGATAGTCAACGGATTCGTAGCACTCGGTCAGAACGTCCTCGTCCCACTGCGGGAAATGTGCCATAAATGGCGCTGAGGAGCCGCATACGGCGGTTTCTATGCTCGGGTCGATCCATTTTACCAATTTCGAGATTTCGTTCGTACGGATGCCGTAGCCGCGGGGATCTTTCTCCCAGGAGCCGAGCTGCCACGGGCCGTCCATTTCATTGCCCAGGTACCACATCTTAACGCCGTAAGGCTTCTCGTGGCCGTTCTTCTTACGCTGCTCTGCCCACCAGCTGGTTCCTTCGTGGTTTGTATACTCCACGATGGCCATGGCGTCGCGCATGTCGCCGGTGCCGAGGTTCACCGTATACAGGGGCTCGGTGCCGACCTTCTCCGCCCAGTGCAGGTACTCATCGTGACCTACCTGGTTTGTATAATACTGGTACCACGCCGGGTCCAGTGCGATCTTTCTCTGATCCTTCGGGCCGATGGAGTTCTTCCAGTCCCAACCCGATACGAAGTTACCACCGGGCAGACGGCAGGCAGGCATGCCCGTCACCTTCAGGGCGTCGATAACGTCCGTACGGAAGCCCTCCTCATCCGCAGTGGGATGCTTCGGGTTGTACATGGTTCCATTGACCATGGAGCCGATGGGCTCCAAAAATGTGCTGAACAGTCGGTTACTGATCTCACCGATCTGATACAGCGGATGAATCGTGATCTTTGCGTCTTTACTCATTCTTTTCTCCTTCAATACATTATTTTTTCACACGTCCAAACGGATCCTTCAGATAGACCCGGACTCAATTATTGTATCACATTTTCGCACAAAAGACCAGTCCCAATCGACAGTAAAACAAACCAGCTCAGACGGAATGCACCCGGTTAGGTACATCCTGCGTCTGAGCTGGTTTGCTTCAACGTTAGTTACTTATATATCTCCGGCTTTCAGAGTTCTGCTGGCTGCATAGGCGGTCTCTCCGCCCATCACCGGGATCACACACAAAATAAACGCTAACAAAGCGACTAACGCTTTCTTCATATCTCTCTTTCTCAATATATTATTCTTATTTCACGGTCAATGTTGCTTCGCTCGACGGCAACGGATTTCCGTCGCCATCCGTTACGATGCAGCGGAACTGCCAGCCGTTTAAGCCTGCGAGCGCCGTTACCGACAGGGTCGCCGTCTTCGCTCCCGGCTGGCCGGAATTCGACCATGCAGAGGAAGTATTCTTTCTCGACTGCCACTGATACTTCAGGGTAGCCTTGCCATAAGCAGCGACCGTAAATTTCGCCGTGGATCCAGCTGCGGCCGTCGTATTCTTCGGCTGTGTAAGGATCGACAGTTTGGTGAACAGGGTCGCGGCATTCGAGCCCCAGCTGTTATTGTTGGCGTCAGTCACGACGCAGCGGAACTGCCAGCCGTTTAAGCCTGCGATCGAAGTCACTGTGAGTGTCGCCGTCTTCGCTCCCGGCATGCCGGAGTTCGACCATGCGCTCGACGCGTTCTTACGCGACTGCCACTGATACTTCAGCGGTGCCTTACCATTCGCAGCGATCGTGAACTTTACATCTGTTCCAGGCGCACCATAGGTGCTCTTCGGCTGTGTGGTGATCTTCGGTACTACGGTCAATGTCGCAGCATTCGATCCCCAGCTCATATTGTTGCCGTCGGTTACGACGCAGCGGAACTGCCAGCCGTTCAGACCTGCAAGCGAAGTCACTTTGAGGGTCGCCGTCTTCGCTCCCGGCTGGCCGGAATTCGACCATGCAGAGGAAGCATTCTTACGCGACTGCCACTGATAGGAAAGCGGTGCCTTGCCGTTTGCAGCTATGGTAAACTCAGCGATATCTCCCACTGGTGTCGTCGCATTCTTCGGCTGCGTCGTGATCTTAGGTACGACCTTCAAGGTGGCAGGATCGGAGGTTTTTGTCCTTCCATTTGCCTGCGTTACGATACAGCGGAACTGCCAGTTGTGCAGACCTGCGAGCGAAGTCACTTGAAGTGTTGCCGTCTTCGCTCCCGGCTGACCGGAATTCGACCACGTGCTCGAGGCATCCTTGCGCGACTGCCACTGGTACTCAAGTGTTCCGGTACCCACTGCCTCTACGGAAAACTGAGCAACATCCCCCACAGGAACCGTTATAGTCTCCGGCTGCTTTGTGATCTGCGGAGCGACATACGTGATCTGCGGAGCAGACAGTTTCACAGGCTCGCTGGCATAGTCGGTCTCGTGAATATCGTTGATCTCCTCAGCAACCAGATACACGTAGTAACTCTTCCCCCATTCGCTTACATCAAACTCCGAAGGAAGCGTGAAGCTCGTGGTACCGAGTGTCGGCACGGTATCACCGGTAACAGTATTGCTCTTATAGTATAAGATCGAAGCTTCGTTCGTATTTCCCGGCGTGTATTCCTTATCCAGGATAAAGAACGAGAAGTAATTGGGAACCAGTTCGGAAGACAGTTTATAGTGTGCCTGTACTGAAAGCGATCCCTCCGAATTCATTCTTCCGCTGACGGACGGGGTCCTGCCGGTAGCAAACAAAATAAGCTCGATATCGGTGTCGATCAGCGTCAGTTTATACTCCGCTCCGACGCCGATATCGTTATTCGCTTTAACCTGAGAAGAAAAGAGGATGGAAGAACGATCCACATTAAACGCAGGGCTTACACCCGTCTGGGATATGGCGCCGCCATACCAAAAGCCTCCACCGGACGTAATACATCCGATACAATGTCCTTCTCCGTCTTCATCCAAATAAGCTGAGCGCAACCACCACCATGCATTTTCACCCTGATATTGCTTAAGGCGTTGCTGCATGGAGCGTTCTTTTGTCGTGTCGTATCCGTAACAGTATCGGGACGTGTCTGCCTCTTCCGCATCCAGCAAGAATATCTTATCTCCGTCGATCCCCACAAACTGCCCAAACATTTCCTGCGTCCAATGTCCTTCTTTCAGGTCATGCGCCTCGGCATAGCTGTAGATGATGGCATTGCGTTCAGTAGCCGTAAAGCCATTCGGCTTCGTCAGAAAATCGCTTCCGTTCAGACCCTTTTGCAGAGCACTGCCCTCCCACGTGTTCACATTCGAACCGCTGTAGTTTGGATTAAACTGCGCCTTATACAAAATACTGTCACAGTCGAGAAACATCGTGTTTTCGCCGTATTTCGAAGTATTCGTACTCAGCACACGATACTTGACCGGTGTTCCATCGTATTTTCCATACCAGACGAAACTTCCATACCAGTCGTGCGCCACATGACCCGCATAACGCGGATCTGAGATGCCGGTCGTGGAGAGTCCGAAAACCGTCTTATTCCAGTCTTCATCATCCGGCAACTGGATTCCTTCCGTAGCCAGCCAGCTGCCCATCTGATTCCGGTTGGTATCCGCACTCACCTTCTGTGCAAACCCGGCCACAGGCAGCAGCGTAACAATCAGGATCGCCGACAACAGCATCGCCAGCAGGTGCTTCGTTACTCGTTGTTTCTTCATCTGTTTTTCTCCTTTGCTATCTCCTTTGTTATTTCGTGTATACACCTTGTGAAGAGAAAAAAAACTCCCTGCCCACATTTATACATTCTAAGTATAAATGCAGGCAGAGCGTTTGTATATCACCTATTTGCACCATTTTCAGCGGGAACGGGCGTTCTCACTCTCAGTCAAACAACGTTATGAGATGGTTTATCATTGGGTCGTTCTACTCCAGTACCCGGATCTAGTTTCCCTCCATATACAGATGCGCCAGATCTGCGCAACTTCTTAAGTCCAGACTCGTTAAGGAATTATTCTCACAGCTAAGCGAGGTCAATTTCGTGTTTTGGCTCAGGTCCAGTTCCAACAATTCATTATCATCGCAGCCGAGCACCTCCAGCAACGGGTTCTCCGTCATATTCAGTTCATGCAAATAGTTATCGGAACAGTCCGCCCACTTTAAAACGGCATTCTTACTGAAGTCCAACTCGGACAAATTATTTCCCGCGCAGCTGATGGTCTCCAAAGCGGTATTCTTACTCAGATCCAGTCTATTAAGCTCGTTGTTGTAGCAGTAGAGCGTTTTCAACGCCTTATTCGGAGTCACATCCATATTTGACAACTGATTGTTGTAGCAGTAGAGCGTCTCTAAAACTTCATTTTTCCGGAACTTCAATTCCCAGATCTGATTATTACTGCAGTTGAGTTCCCTCAGCGCTTTATTCGAACGGACATCCAGTTCGGTCAGAAGGTTATTTGCGCAATTCAAGTGCTCCAGCGCTTTATTCGAGCCCACCTCCAGACTCGTCAGCTGATTTCCGGAACAATCCAAAAACTCCAGAGCTTTATTATCACCTACATCCAGCACTTTCAAATTCAGGCCTATACACGTAAGGGACTCCAAATTCGGAAAATATCCGACACCCGTCAAGGTATCGATCTGAATCGGTTCATCCAATATTTCCCAGTAGTTGCTGTTCATGTATTCCTGGTGCGGCTCCTTTTGTATGATCTCGATCTTATATACTTCGTCCCGTTCTTCTGTGCTGAGTTTACCATCTTCGTCCAGATCGATATTCTTCGCTACATATTCGCGGAATGCCTTATCCGGAAAATGCTCTTCGTCGATCGCGATCTCGCGGTTCATGAACCATTTACCCGCGACGAAGAGTCCTGCAACCGCCAAAACTCCCGCGACGATACCCACGATCGTACGGTATCTCCACGGGTGCGACGCCTTACCTCCGGCCTCTTCCTCGTCTTCAAAATCCCCCGCGGTCCCGCTCTCGCCCTTCGCTACCGTCGCGACACGCGTTTCCGCCTCCGAAATATAGGCGTCGTCGATCTCTCCGATGCGTTTCAACAAAAACACTTTACCATCCACGGGCCAGACCGTCTTCGCTTCCCGGAACGTTTCCTTCAGGGCTTCGCGAATGCCGGCCAGTTCGGTCTGAACATCATCCGAAGAAAGACCGCTCCGGTCTGCGATGGTCCGGATCGGCGTTCCGAACCAGTATCGCATCATAAAGAGACGGCGTTTCGAAACGGGAATGAAAGCCAGAAAATCGTTGAGCGTTTCGACGACTCCGTCATCCTCGTCACGTTTATCCGCCCCGAGGTACCCGGTTTCTACGCAATCATCCAGTTCACTTATGATCGTTTCGATCTCTGCTGCGTTCGCAACTTTCGGTTCCTCTTCCGGATACTGAAAAGCGATCTCACGTGTCAGCCTTCCCATGAACGACTTTAAACTCTTCGTTCCCACCGGAGGACAGGATGTCCAACTCTTATGCAAGGCCTCCCGAAAGCACTCTTTTGCAGCAGATTCTTCGCCCAGTATCGTATAGGCGATCGTTTTGCAATACATTTCATATTTCGCAGTCGTTTCCATCAGCGCACGTTCATCGAAGCGCTCAAACAACTCCAAGATCTGTTTGTCATTTAACATAATATACTAAGCCTCTATCCTTATCGCCATCATCAGTACACGATATGATACTCCGGCAATTCCTGTTCTTCGGGAACATAATCCACGTGGATATCATTTTCTTCGGCTCCGATCACAGAAACGCCGAGATCCACCTCCAGCCATCTGCAACAAAGGAGGTTCGTCACATCCAGTTCGAGTAGTTCATTATTCGAACACTCTACTATATCCAGAAAATGATTTTGGCTCAGATCCAACTTTTTCAACCGGTTTCCGTCACATTTCAAAGTATTAAGCTTACGGTTTTCACTCAGATCCAATTCCGATAAAATATTATCACTGCATTTCAGATCCCAAAGCTGCGTATTATGACGCAGATCCAGTTTTTCCAGATACATATTTTCACAGTAAAGCTTTACCAGATTCGTATTCCAACTCAGATCCAACTCTCGGATCAGGTTAGTGGAACAATCCAATGAAAGTAAAACACAACTTCTGCGAAGATCCAAATAGTCTATATCATTATAACGACAGTAAAGCTCCTGGAGGGCGGCTGAACTTCCTGTGTCCAGACTCTTCAACTGATTACTGGAGCAGTCCAAGTACCTTAATCTCGTGTTATGCTTCACAGTCAGTGCATTCAACCGGTTGTTATGGCAGTCGAATTCCTCCAGTTTAAGACATCCGCTTTTATCCAGACTCTCCAGAATATTATTGGAACAATTAAGCCACTTCAGGGCATCACATCCGCTCACATCCAGGCTGCTCAGACCATTATGCGAACAACCTAAATACTCCAGATTGAAACACCCTTTTACATTCAGGTCGGTCAAGTTGTTATCATCGCAGAAAAGTCTCCTGAGATTTCTGCACCCACTCACATCCAAGTTCGTCAGTAGATTATTATGGCATGACAACTCTTCCAGCGCGTCACACCCGTTCACGCGCAATTCCCTAAGATAACTACCCGAACAATTGAAAACCCTAAGTGCCTTGCATCCACTCACATCCAGGCTTTGGAAATCACTCCCGCTAACACGCATCTCCTCCAGGTTCGGAAAGAGTTCACACCCCCTAAGACTCTGCACTCCGCTCGACTCCAACACGATGCTCTTTATCGTCAGGGTCTCGCTCTCTTCCAGAATGTGATTTTTATTCAAGTCGAATTCGTTGTGAAGGTATTCCTGAAACGCTTCGTCCGGAAAATACTCATACGTAATGGGGATATCCGACGAAGCCGCTGCCCTGTCACTGCACCCGGCCGGTCCCGACGCCAAAAGGAGCGCCATACCGATCATAAACATTCCTTTCCTCATATCTTTTCGTTTACTCCTCCTGCGGCTCGTATCCGCGGATATCCCGCACATTCATCCGGTCCGTATCATAGAACAGACGAATATCGGCAGGACAAGAAGTCACATCCAAACTCGTCAGTTCATTTTCATAACAGTAGATCTCACGCAAATCGGTACATCCGTCCACTTTCAAACTCGTCAACTCGTTGTATGAACAATCGAGCGAATACAGTTTTGTAAGGCCGGACGCATCCAGCCTCTTCATCTTATTATTTCGGGCGCCGATCATTACTAATTCCGAACACCCGTCTATATTCATACTCGTCAACTTATTCGTATGGCAGGAGAGAGATTCCAGTTTAGTAAACCCGGACACATCTAAACTCGTCAACAAGTTTTCCGAACAATGGATCGTGGTCAGTTTCGTACACCCGGTCAGTTTCAGACTCGTCAACTCGTTGTATGAACAATCGAGGTCGGATAAGCGGGAGCAGCCACTGACGTCCAGGCTCGTCAGTTGGTTTTCACCGCAAATCAGCGTAAGCAGCACCTTATTGTGCTTCAGACCCAAAACCTCCAACGCATTGCCCTCGCAATCCAGTTCCCGCAGTTTCGGATTATGACTTACATCCAAGCCGGATAATTCATTATAGTAGCACAATAAGATCTGCAGGTTCGGATTATGACTTACGTCCAATGCAGTGATTTTATTAGACCAACAACAAAGTTCCCGAAGTTCGATGTTTTTTGTCACATCCAGGCTGGTAAGATCATTATCATAACACGCCAAAGATCTCAGTTTCGGAAAGTATTCGATACCCCGCAGATCTTTGATCTTCATACTTGCAACGTCGCACTCTCTCACCTTCCTGCGCTCATTCCCGTTCAGCACTCCGTCCTCATCCAAGTCGTAATAAGTCGAAACGTATATCCGAAACACCTTATCCGGAAAATGCTCTTCGTCGATAGTGATCGCGGCTAATTTCCCCTCGCCGCCTCGCAAAATAACGTACACAAAAACCGCCGCCGCGATCAAAACCACGGCCGCTACGGACAGGATGAGTATACGTTTTTTCTTTCCGAGTTTTTTCATCCCCGCACTTCCTTACCACATTTTAAGCCGAAACCGGCATCTGTATCCATTATATCGGCAAAACGCCTCAAATGCAAGTTTGGCGGGACTCGAAGAGTCCCGCCAAAAGATAAATGATCAACTATGTAAATGGATCTATTCGATCACAGTCTCCAGTAACGTACTCCGGAAGCCTTCAGATCGTCGATCGCATACAGTCCTTTAACATCGATAAGGACCTTCTCATCATCGGGCGCTGCTTTAAAGAAGCCCTTGATATCCCCGATGCTCAGTTGTCTGAATTCGTTATGGGCTACAGCGACGATAATACAATCAGCCTGCTTAGCTTCCTCCATACACTTCAACTCAACGCCATATTCACGAAGCGCATCATCCTTATTCGCCCAAGGATCCACAACGACCGGGTCGATCCCGTACTCATTAAGACGTGTGATGATGTCTTCTACCTTGCTGTTTCTCGTATCCGGGCAGTTCTCTTTAAACGTAAGTCCCAGGATCACCACCTTAGCGTCACGCACATTCAGGCCGGCGAGAACCATCTGTTTGATCGCAGCGTCAGCTACAAAGGCTCCCATACCGTCATTCACTATGCGGCCATTCAGAATGATCTGACTGTGGTATCCGAGTTTCTCAGCTTCATACGTGAAATAGTAGGGATCGACACCGATGCAATGGCCGCCCACGAGGCCGGGACGGAAGCCCAATGCATTCCACTTTGTGTTCATGCCGTCTACAACTTCATTCGTATCGATGTTCATACGATCGAAAACCATCGCCAACTCATTCATGAACGCAATGTTGATATCTCTCTGGCTGTTTTCCACTACCTTGATCGCTTCTGCTGTTTTGATGCTGGAAACGGGATAGGTTCCCACCTCGATAACGAGATCGTAGACCTTTTTGATCTCCGCGCAGCACTCCGGTGTCATACCGGAAACGATCTTCTTGATATTCTCAAGGCGATGCACTTTATCGCCGGGATTGATTCTTTCAGGGCTATATCCAACCCAGAAATCCACGCCGCATTTCAGGCCGGAATCCGCTTCCAGGATCGGAATGCAGACATCCTCGGTAACGCCGGGATAAACAGTGGATTCATATACAACGATCGCACCCTTACGGAGATTGCGACCAACCGCATGGCTGGCTCCCTCGACAGGTGTAAGATCAGGCGTATGGTCGGTATTTACCGGTGTCGGAACTGCAACGATGAGGAAATCAGCCTCTTTCAGTCTCGTTTCATCATCCGTAAAATCTACGGAAGAAGCCTTAATGCCTTCATCTCCGATCTCATGAGTCGGATCTATTCCGTTTTTATACAACTGAATCTTAGCAGTGTTCGTATCGAAGCCGATTACATCGACCTTCTTGGAAAATGCAACAGCGATCGGCATGCCCACATAACCCAGGCCAACAAGTGCCAGCTTCGACTCTCTTGCCACCAGTTTTTCATACGTATTCATGATCTTATTATTCTCCTCGGGTAATAAAACTATCATCGCGGTCCTCTATTTCGGACCGAATATAACTATACCATAACCACACCGTGATTTCAATATGATAATGCAGATGGATGTTGGTTCATCACTTACCTTCTTTTCCTCGTCATCTTCAACATATCCAATCGATCATTGATCAACGCCCTGCAAGCCTCCCTTCGGCGATACTACAACCCGTATATCGGTTAACCGAAGTAAACGCACACGAAAAATGCGAAGGGAGGGAGAAGGAGGAGGTAAAAGAAGGAGGGCCCACAAGGGACCCTCTGATGTAACATAAAACGATATTATAATGCGATGAATTAAAGCATTTCTGTTCCTCTTATCAACATGCCTTCAGATCCATTATTATTGATCACCTGGGCAGGAACGCCTGCAATAGTCACATTATCTTCTTCGAAACTCTTATTTACAACCGCATTCGCTCCAATGGCAACCCCATTTCCAATCTTGATCGGACCAAATATTTTTGCACCAGGACCAATATAAACATTATCTCCGATAACAGGGGCTTGTCCGTGTGTCCCTGCAGCAGTCCCTATATTCACGCATACATGAATGCGGCAATTCTCACCGATTCGGGCATTGTTGCTGATTATCACAGGACCGATATGCGCCAATGCAAGTCCTTTGTCCACGCAATTGATCCCTATGGAATAATTGCACCTCATCCCTATCTTAAACATCCGATAAGCATAATATTTCCTGAGCAGAACATTCAGCACTCCTCCTGCCATTGTATTTGCATAGTATTCGCATTTTCTCAGAGCAATTTCATACTTCCAAAATCAAGTCTGTATGCTTCGGTCTTTTCCTTGTTCTTCCTTAAGATAGCCGATCGGCCGCTAGATAAGTCTTTAAATCCCCTTTATTACAAATCATCAGATACAATCCCGCCTTCCTTAGTTCCCGTTTTCTTTAGAAGTTTCTCCGCACCAATCCAGTGAAACTACCTCTGACACTTCACTAGTTTCAATCACGTCGAAACAAGTCTCTCGTATATACTTTATCTTGGACATCATCCAAACAAGGATCATAACGGTTAGCGATGATCGTATCGCTTTGGCGCTTGAACTCCTTCAAATCGTTTACTACTTTGCTGCCCAAAAAAGTAGTACCGTTCTCAAGAGTAGGTTCATAAATGATGACTGTAGCACCTTTTGCTTTGATCCGTTTCATTACTCCTTGGATCGCTGAATGTCTAAAGTTATCGCTGTTCTCTTTCATCGTCAAGCGATAGACTCCGACAATAACTTCACGTTCCATAGAAGCATCAAAATCGTAATTTGAGACATACCCATAATAACCAGCTTTTGTTAATGCCTGGTTCGCAATGAATTCTTTCCTAGTCTTATTGGACTCAACAATAGCTCTTATTAAATCTTCCGGCACATTAGCGAAATTTGCCAAGAGTTGCTTTGTATCCTTGGGAAGGCAATACCCTCCGTAACCAAACGACGGATTATTGTACTGCATGCCAATTCGCGGATCTAGACAGACTCCTCGAATAATGTCTTCTGCACTCAAACCTTTCATCTCTGCATACGTATCAAGTTCGTTGAAGCAACTTACCCGGAGAGCAAGATACGTATTGGCAAAAAGTTTCACAGCTTCCGCTTCGGTAAAGCCCATAAACAATACTTCAACATCTTTCTTCTCCGCCCCATCTTTGAGCATAGTCGCGAAGGCCTCCGCTTCTCTTCTGGTCCCCTCATCACAGCCTACGATGATCCGGCTTGGGTAAAGGTTATCATAGAGAGCTTTTGATTCCCTAAGGAATTCCGGACTAAAAATGATTTTTTCAGAGTTAAACTTCTTTCGTATGGACTCCGTATAGCCAACCGGAATCGTAGATTTAATGACCATTATTGCCGACGGGTTGCACTCAATAACAAGCCGGATAACAGCCTCGACAGCCGTTGTATCAAAGAAATTCTTTCGGGAATCGTAGTTCGTAGGTGTGGCGATAATGACATAGTCTGCATTTCGATATGCAGATTCTCCATCCAGTGTGGCTCTTAAATCTAGGTTTCTCTGTCCGCTTTTAGCTTCTTGAAGGTATCTTTCGATATAATCATCTTTAATCGGGCTTTCCCAACGATTGATTTGTTCAACCTTCTCAGCAATAATATCGACCGCTGTGACATGATTGTGCTGACTAAGCAGCACAGCCAAACTTAAGCCTACATATCCTGTTCCCGCAACTACAATATTCATAATAGCCTCTCTTCCTTTTACAGGTGCTTATAATGCTTCTCAACATACTGCAATAATAACCGAAGGCTTCCACAAAACCTAGTCTCTTGTGAATAGATCTCTTGTATAAACTTTGTCCATAACATCTCCAAGGATCGAATTATCATACCGGTTCGCTACAATGACATCTGATTCTGCTTTAAACTTCTCTAAATCGTTAACCACCATAGAGTTGAAGAAAGTGCTTCCATCTTCCAACGTCGGCTCGTAGATGATCACAGGAACTCCTTTTGCCTTGATATATTTCATAACGTCCTGGATAGCAGAAGCGCGGAAGTTGTCGGAATTACTCTTCATGGTAAGACGATACACCCCAACAGTTTTCGGGTTCTGTTTAAGAATCTGTTCAGCAATAAACTCTTTTCGAACCGTATTACTCTGTACTACAGCCCCGATCATCGTCTGTGGAACATCCTTGTAATTAGCAAGAAGCTGCTTTGTATCTTTGGGCAGGCAATATCCGCCATAGCCAAAGGATGGGTTATTATAATGGCTTCCGATTCGAGGATCCATGCAAACGCCATCGATAATCATTTTTGCATCAAGCCCTTTAGTTTGTGCATATGTATCAAGTTCATTGAAATAACTCACGCGCACAGCAAGGTAAGTATTGGCAAAGAGTTTAATGGCTTCCGCCTCAGTAGGATATGCTATCAGAATCGGAATATTCTGAGCTGCCTGGCCTGCTCTGGCTTCTTCCGTCCTAGCACCTTCGAGAAGAAGATTCGCAAACAACTCCGCTTCCTCCCTCTGCTCATCCTCAGCGCCTACAACAATGCGGCTCGGATGAAGATTATCATAAAGCGCTTTCGACTCTCTCAAGAATTCCGGACTGAAAATGATATTCTTCACTCCATATTTCTCCTTGACCGATTCTGTATAGCCAACAGGAATGGTGGATTTGATGACCATCAAGACTTCAGGATTCACCTTCAAAGTCCACTCAATTGCATCTTCAACAGCACTGGTATCGAAGAAATGATGCTCATCATCATAGTTGGTTGGTGTTGCAATTATGACAAGTTCTGCTGATTTGTATGCAGCCTCCTTGTCTGTGGTTGTAGTCAGATTCAGTTTCCTTTTTCCTTCTCTCGCCTCACTAAAGAACCGCTCGATCTCATCATCCTGAATGGGACTAATAAACTTATTCAGTTTCTCAGCCTTTTTTTCTGTGGTGGTTATTGCAGTCACTTCATGGTTTTGAGCCAACAATACAGCCAAACTCAACCCTACGTACCCTACTCCTGCTACTGTGATCTTCACTTTTCTGTCCTCCTGTTGTTCATTATTTGAATAACACCTGTGAAACATTACACCCCATGTTCAATTTTGTCCAAAAGTTCCTTGAATACCCTGTTCTGTCTGGTACGTGAAAACTCCTCCAATAGACCGGGCTTCCATTCCGTCAGTTTCATATCCCTCTCTTGGACTAACTCATTCAAGGCATTCAAAACATCCTCTTTTTCATAGCATATGAACGAATGATCAAATGGCTGCAAAAACCTTTCCAGAAAAATCCCCGGCTTTATAACCGCAAGGATTGGTTTGTTTAAATATATATAATCAAACACCTTCGTTCCGGGACCTTCTGCGTATACATACTCCAACGTACACGCATTACACGAAGAGAGCAATTTGATCCCTTCTTTGTAATTCTTTTGTCCTGCACATGAATACCACCCACCGGAATTAAGATTATGCTCGTGAAAATATGCTTGTATCGCCGGATTCTCGGGCCCAATGTGAAGAAGTCTAACCTTATGGCCTTGACGATTGAAATCTTCAATCGCATTAAACAAACTACACGTTAACTCCCGGTTGTAATACATCAGTTTTCCAAAATAGCCTATTGTGTAGTGGTCCGGATCCGGTTCAAGAAGTTTCATCCCCTCAAGAGCCACGTCATCATATCCATTATATGCAACAGCGAATTTCGACTTCGGAATCTTGAAATATGAAGACATGTTTTCCTGCATATCCGGAGCTACAACTGTAATATATGTCGCATTTTTAAGGCACTCTTTTTCCCGTGAATACATTCCGGGATAATAGAACAGCATTTTGGCTTTATTAATTATTCCGTTTCTTTTTCTCTTCTCCGGGCTGGAAATATTCAGGTCACGATAATCAACGATACAGGGAATTCCGGCAGCCTTGAGGATACGCACGGATCGTAAAGTATAGAATGGTCCAACGCTTAAAATGGCGGCATCAAACGTCTCTCTCCTCAACAGGTCAGATAAAGCTTCATTAAACTCTTTCTCGTTGATTCTGTTCTTCTTCACATGGCTTTTTGTTTTAGTGTCTATATCATATGTGATAACGTTTATCCCTTCCGGAATAGTCGAACTAAGTCCTTTAGGATCAAATGATCGAATACACTCTTCCGAAAGGCACAGTACAGACACTTCATAGCCTAAATTCATAAGATATTTGGATAAACTCAGTACACGGATCGCACCAACTTGTCCATGGGGCGCATAAGGCCCAATCAGCAGTACCCTCATTAAATCTCCTCTCCGGAACTCCATTATGAGCACCCTGTTAATGCAAAAACAAGCTTAGTCTCGAAGACACTTACTGTTTCTTCGCCAACAGTTTGGCAGGATTTCCGGCAATCGTTACGCCAGCGTCAACCGACTTAGTCACCGTTGACCCCATTCCTATGATGGCTCTGTCACCGACAGTAATGCGGTTTCGAAGTACTGCATTAATGCCTACATAGGAATGTTCCCCCAGTTCATCGAACCCGCCAATAATACCACCGGCAGTGATGCCGACATTTCTATGGAGATGAACATCATGACCGATATGTACCAGCGCATCGAGCTTAACATTGTTCTCAATGACTGTATCCCCACTGGAACCGCAGGAAACATTATCATGCGCACCTATCTCAACATTGTCTCCGATGATCACTCTTCCTAATGTGGGAATACGAAGTTTATTGTTGTCCTCATCAACTGCCATCGTATAACCATTAGCGCCTACAACCGCATGCTCGTTGGCGTAGAAATTATCCCCGATCGTAGCTCTTCTGATAACGCTTCCTGCCAGGATAACAGCGTTCTTTCCGATCTGAACATCCGGACCGATAACGCACCCGGGTTCAATATACGCGTTTTCACCGATTTTACAGTCCTCACTGATATAGTACCCTTCATCCGTTTGTCTGAATTTAAGTTTCTTCTCCTCGGCAAATCGCTCATCGGCAAACTGAGCGGCAAAACGCGCATATGCAAGTTGGGGATTAGTTGTTAGTACAACTGCATTCTTTTTAGCAATCTCAGCCGGGACTTCTATGTTACTCTCAGCAAAGATAAGGCATTCCGATACAGAAGCCAGCGCTCCCAAAAGGCGTTCCACCTTTTTTGTAATATACATTGCTGTATTCGACTTGGGAGCCCCAATGTATGAAGCGCCATCGACAGAAAAATGTTTCTCTGGAACTATCCTGCTAACATCAAACAACATTATACCACCATCCTTTGGAAAAATTGACACAAAAGCCCTGTCTTACACTCTCCTTGGTTAGTCAAAACCATATCCATCACCTGATCTTCCTTTCCACACCGTGTGCAAATGTCCCTGTTATCCAAGCACATGTCACATCGTAAAGGCTTACCGCTTAACGGGTGTTTTTTACTGTCTCATAGACCTTATCTAGAATCTGCACTACATTGTTCCAATCATATTCTTTGGAAATCTCTTTCATTCGACTCTCAAAACCTTTCATAGCCTTCGGATTATCCCGAAGATAACAGATTGCCTCTTTAAGTTCTTCATCCGATCGAGTATCTACAGCCAACCCAACGCCCTTGTCTACAGCAAATCTCCCCGGATTTAGAGATTGGGTCGCTATGATCGGCGTTCCCGTAAACATAGCTTCAAACAATTTAACCGGTTCAAATTCCCCCTGATAGTTTGGATTTGTAGGATCATATGCGACATAACTCACATCCGTGTTACGAAAAATATCAACCGAATCCTCAAGCCCATTAAATGCTCCATGAATGGTCACATTTTCGTTTTTTTCTGCCATTACTCTGAGTTGCTCTAAATCCGGACCATCTCCATAAATATCAACTCTAACCCGTTCCAGATCTTTCACCGCTTTGAATAATGCTGCAAACTCTTTTATCTGGTTACGCACTCTTCCTATGTACGCTATTCTCAGTACATCAGAGGGTATTTTATTACAGCCGCGAAACATCGAAGAATCGCAATAGTTTCTGAGTGGAAAAAACCTATCTTCTATTCCTTTTCCGTAAGCCTCAAGATTTAGCGAAGAAACATAAATATTTCCCACAGATCTTTTGGCTAAAAAACATCCTATGATATGCGAGAGTTTTTTTCTGACCTTGCCGCCTTTATCATAGAACTCATGCATGTCAAAAACGAACCTCTTTCGTGCCAAATATCCAACGATTGCGCCGTCTAGATCATGGCAATGTAACACATCGCATTTTCTTCGTTTCAAATACTTCCGGCACTGATGTATAAAAGACAAATAAGCAACAATCTGTTTATATCCAGTGCCCTCAATGGCTGAAATACCAAACCGTCTTATTCTGATTCCATCTTGCTTTTCTACACGGGGCAACCCCTTCTCGGGTGTTTTATCCCAACAAAGCACCTCTACTTCATGCCCTTGTGAAACCAGATACTTGGCTTCCTTATACACCCGAACATCTGGAGAAAATGCATTTGTTAAAATCATTTTGATCTTCATGTTATATCCCACCACAATTCTCTAATCTTATAAACTTCCTTCTCCAAACATACCTTTCATCTCAACCGAAGCGAAATCCTTCAGCGGAAGTTTAACCGGCTGTCCAGTCAGCTGGCTCTTATAAACTGCAAGAACCATCTCCAACGCATTACGTCCAGCAATAGCATCAACATATGGTTTCCGGTCATTTTGGATTGCATCGATCACGTCTGCAAACAAACTGGTATGCCCATTACCATATACATTGCTGGTCGCTTCCTGAAGGCCCGCTTTATCAGCATCGCCTTCGCCTGCATCTGCGAAATTCCAAACATCGATATTATTGCAAGAAGTGCCACCGAGTTTGACCGTTCCGTTTTCACCAAACATATAGAGGGTCTCCTCTAAATTCTTCGGATACACGTTTACGGTTCCTTCAATCGTACCGATAGCTCCACTCTTAAACTTCACTACAGCCATACCGATATCCTCACACTCGAGGTAATCATGATATCTCTGACGTGTCGCACCATATACCTCGTCTACTTCATCGCCCATCATCCAGCGAAGAAGGTCGATACCATGGATGCACTGGTTCATCAATGCTCCGCCATCGGAAGCCCATTTGCCTCTCCAGGGAGCCTGCTCATAGTATGCTTTATTTCTGTTCCAACGAACATGGATCGAACCATGAGAAACACGCCCGAAACGGCCACTTTCAACCGCACGGTGCATCTCCTGAACGGCGATGTTAAAACGGTTTTGATGACAAGCGGATACCTTGACGTGCTTCTCTGCCGCCCGCTTAATGATCTCATCCGCGTCGGCCAAGCTCATTGCTATCGGCTTTTCAATGATAACATTGATCCCTCTGTCAATACAAAACAGTGCGATTTCAGCATGAACTCCGCTATCTGTAGCGATAGACACCAACTCCAGTTCTTTGTGTTCGTCGATCATTTTCCGATAATCCGTATATCTCTCTACTGGTTTATCATAACCGGTTTTCTCAAAGAGAATGTCGATATTCCCAGGAAGCAGATCACATACGGCAACTAAATCCAAACCGTTATTCACAGTAGCTTTAATGTGGTTAACAGCTATACGTCCACAACCGATCAATGCATATTTCATCTTTCGTCCCCCCCTTATTCCAGTACCTTCTTCAAAGTCGAGATAATGTAGTCCCGCTCTTCATCATACAGTTCCGGGAATACCGGAATGGCAAATGTAGTCTTACTCAGTTCTTCTGTCACAGGCAGATCTCCTGCTTTATATCCCAACTGAGCGAATGCGCCTTGCAAATGCAACGGAACCGGATAATAGGTGCCACAGGAAACCCCATCCTCATTTAACCGTTCCATGATCTTCTGCGCATTGGGGTGCTTGAGTGCATAAATGTAGTACGAATGCTCGCAATCTAAAGACTCATACGGAGTTTCATATGCAGTAGATTTTAATGCCTCGTTGTACAATGCTGCATTTTTACGTCTGCCCGCTATAAAATCATCCATGTGTGTGAGCTTCTTGCGAAGGATTGCTGCCTGAACTGCGTCGAGTCTCGAATTATACCCGATCAAGTAATTATAGTATTTGCTTTCACCGTCAGGCATATTCTGCGGGAAAGGTATATTTTTCATCTCATACTCTCTCTTCAGCGTCCAAAGTCCATCTTTTCCGGACCCGTGAACCTTCAAAGATCTGCAAGCACGGGCTATGTTTTCATCATCCGTCAGGACCATGCCGCCATCGCCATCACATCCCAAATTCTTAGTCGGGAAGAACGAGAAACAAGATACATCGCCCAATGTATTCTTGCGTTCACCTTTATACTTCGTGCCGGCAGATTGGGCACAGTCAGCGACCAGATACAGATTATGCTTCTTGCAGATAGACCGAAGGGCATCCATGTCGCAACTCTGTCCATAAAAATGTACCGGCATAATAGCTTTGGTTTTCTCTGTTATAGCCGCCTCAGCCAACTTTGGATCCATGCAATACGTGTCGGGACATACATCAATGAACACAGGTGTCGCCCCCGTGGCTGCTATGCTTTCAGCCGTAGCAAAAAAGGTCCATGAAACCGTAATGACTTCATCCCCCTTACCTATACCAAGCGCACGCAAAGCCAACACGAGTGCATCTGTGCCGTTTCCGCATGATATACCATACTTTGCTCCCGCATAAGCAGCAAATTCCTCTTCAAAAGATGATACTTCACTGCCACCGATGTATCCACCACTTCGTAGGACCTTCAGCGCTGCCTCTTCATACTCTGCAGCGTACGTTTCGTGCTGACGCTGGACATTCATTAGTTGGATTTTCATAAGTTTTATCCCTCCACTTATTCTTCAATAGGACTGTCCTCGTCCTTATCATTAACTATATAGTTTTTAACCTATCTATCCTTTAAAGCCCTTATGATGTATGCCATTGTCTCTTTATGCGCCGTCGCATAATAACAAAGAGATACAGGGCCATCCATATAGCCCCTACAAAGACCGCAATGACGCATCCACGTATGTCTGTTCCTATTTCTAGATACCTCATCAAAGCATAGATTGCCAAACCACTAACAGCATTAACGAGGGTGATCGTCAGTAAATCCACCCACGGGAATATTTTCGACATTGGTACGCCGGTAACCTTAGAAGATAGTTTGAGTTGAAAAAGATCTACAATTCCAACCGCGATAAACGTACTCCAGGCAGGGCCCGTAAAACCAAGTGTCATGTATAATGCAAAGTTCAGACCCACATTGATCAGCATAGAAGAAACCGAACAGTAAAGAACCTTCTTCGTTTCACCATGAAGGCTCAACATAGTTCCAAAATAGGCCGTTCTCCAAAGCAGAATCAAGGCGTATACTCGAAATACCCCAGTCCCGGGAAGATACTTCGGCGAGTAAAGAATCACCATGACCTGTGGGGCAAATACCACTAAAGCCGCAACACCAAAGCACATGAAAATATAGGTAAAGGCCGTAGTGTCCTTCCATAGATTCACTGCATCCTCGTCTTTCTTCTCTTTCACCATTTTTGATAATTTAGGCATCATAACCGCAACAAAAGATCCGGAAATGATAGATAATGGCAATTCCGTAGCCGCGTTGGTATAAATGGCTAAAGACTCTGTATCAAGGAAGCCTCCAATCATAAACTTGTCGACTTCTTTTGATATAATGCTTACCATATCGGATAATCCGATCGGCACAGAGAAAATAAGAATTCTTTTGCATAGTTCCCAATCAATATGGAAGCGGAAACGTCCTGAAAGTTTTGCTCCTTCCCAATACACCAGCAGTCCGAATAGTATCTCTACAGCTACATACAGGCACATATAGAAGAAAAAACTCTGATTGATGACCCGTGTGAGGATTATAATACCCAGCAGGCAGATACTGTTTATAAACGTATGTACGATCAGGGTTTTGGACTTGTGGGATGCAACGAGTAGATTTCCCCGTTCCTGAAGCGATATCTTAGCCCAAGGCATGATCACCGCAAAGAACCAAAAACTGTAGATACCATCATTTTCGAAGTACCAGACCTGAAACGGAAGCGACGCCAACATTACGAATCCGGCGATAAGTGCTAAAGCGGTATTTAAAGTAAAAAAGGTGTTAAGAAAGTTCTGCCTTTCACCAGCGTTTTCGGTTCGCGGCAAGAAGTAATTGATCGCATTCGGTATCCCCAAAAGGCAAAGTGTTGTAAGAAGATTTAACGTCAGCGTCAATTGCGAATACGTACCGTATTCTTCCAGCGATCTAAATCTAGCGAGAAGCATTGCCGTAGCCATCGTTATGGCTAAATTGACCATCTTACTGGCAGTTAATAGCGTAGCTTCTTTCTTTAGTGAGTTTTCGTTCTGTTTCATGATCTTTTTCCTCCGGAACTAACCATGTTTTTCTTTGCTTTTTTCCACGCAAAAAAAGTTCCGTATGGAAGCCAAAAAGTGCTTTGCAGGCAGAGCGAACTGTTAAACATCAGCAGAAGAGTAGAAGTTACGTAAAACGGGAAGAAAAGAGATTCCCAATTGTGATCATGTATCTTTAAGCAACTTTCAATCCCCATTCTGAAATGCAGAAAGATCAGGATTCCGCCAAATACAATGCCAAAACTCAACAAAACTTCTAAGACAAGGTTGTGCGCATAAATACTTATATCTCCACTTAATACGCGATCGTAACAAAGGCCGCGTCCAGTCAAAACATCTTCCTTTATAGCTTCCAGAACTCGAACCCAGATCTCATCTGTACGATGGGTCGAATAACTCAATCGACCAGCCGTTATCAACGTCAGGTTTCTGCTATACAAACCCATTTTGGAAACAAGATCCAGAATATATGACCAAATCTCATCTTGGAACAAATATAGCACGAACGTTACGAATCCCACCAATGAAACAACCGCGATTTTTTGATTAAATTTTGTATATCGAACAAAACAGAAACAGACAAAACCAACAATTGCCAACAAACTTCCCCGGTTTCCATATATAGCAATAAACAAAACAAAAACCACAGAAGATATATTGTTTACCACCCTCATTTTCCCTTCCGTTTCAAACGAATGGAAAATGATCAGCGGAATCCACACCGCTCCAGAAATACCTAATCCAACATAATTGACCGTCCCGGCACTGGTAGAATATAGCCCTTTTACCGTAACAAAGATCAACAGCGCCATATTTACATAGGCGATGATCAACAGTTTCTTTCTGAAGTCCTGCGGGTTTCTAATCAGTGAGAAAGCTACAAAATATACCCACAATTTAACGATTGCATACGGGTCGATCAACAAAGTATGTATATATTCTTTTTGCACGCCAGATGAACTGCCCCAACAAAGAAAGCATACGATCCCGGCCCCCAAGAGAAAGCATACCGCTCCCCAGTTTATCCTTCTTTGCTCCAGAACGAGCGAAGCAATCAGGAATAAAAAAACAAAGTACCCCAAAATAACGTAGGGTATAGAAGGGAACAGTTTGGAAACATACTCTCGTGTTGAAAAAATAAACACGCAAGCCATCGCCAGAAAATCTATCAGTTGATTAACGGAAATCTTTATTCCTGTTCTGCTCAACACCCTACTGTGCATTCCTGGAACTATCCTTTCTGGCTAATATCCTTTGGTAAACCTCTGTTATTTGCTTTGCTATTATCTCTGGGGAAAAATGATCATATGCATATGTCGATATCTTTTCCCTGTCAAACAGTCTCCAATGCTCCGCCATGTACACCATGGTATCCGCAAGCTGATCTATATCATCCACATCGACCAGGCGGCCATTACTCTCATTTACAAAATCCTCGGGTCCTCCACATTTGGTTGCTATAACAGGTAGCCCCAATGCCATTGCCTCGATGTATACAACTCCAAACGTCTCTACTCTTGATGACAACACGAATGCAGATGCGTCTTCAAATAATCCACATAAATCTTCCTTTACGTACTTTCCCATCAAACATACGGAAGACGAAAGTGAGTATTCGGTGATCATCTTCTCTAGTTTTGCTCGCTCACTGCCCTCTCCGAATATCTTCAACTTAATGTTTGGACGTATGGTTAACGCTTTAGAAAAGGCCCGGATAAGTATATCGAACCCTTTTCGAGGAAGCAAATTACCCGCAGAAACAAACAAGCAGGACGTACTATCAGGCTGGGGCAAAGCACTCTTCCCAACGCCTATATTAGCAATGTTGTGAACGACAACAGATGAGCACCCAGTAGTCAACAAAAGATTATCCGCCAGTGGCTGACTAACCGTAATCAACTGATCGCACGCAGAATAAATTACACTAGCTCGTTTACAAACTCGCTTAGACAAATGCTCCATATTCATAAAGGAAGAATGCTCCGTTAATACAAGAGGGAGTTTCTTCTTTTGGCACACCTTCATTGCCGCTTTCCCCATTTTCAGGAAATGCGCATGAACGATATCCGGTCTGCCAAATTCTTTCTCGATTTTGGGATAAAGCCGTTTAAAGCAAATCGAACGGATCGATCCTGCAACATCCTCCTGTATACCCCCTACCGGGAAGCTCATTTCGAAAACATCTATTCCATGCGAATCTACAAAATGGTTGTAGCCTAGTTTTCTCTTCCTTCGTATGGAACGGATATCCACTACAGCAAAAGCCACAGTATGTCCGGCAGCCTTAAGAGCGACCGCCTGATCCAATTCAAACATTCCGAGCTTATTATTCTCTGTTTTGGGATATCCTCTCGAAACAAATAATATTTTCATGTTTTCATACCATCTCGATCAAGACTCTTAATGATCCTGTCAATCTTCTTACTTAGATTTCTGTAATCATACATAGCTGCAGCATTTCGGGCATTTTCACAGTATCGCTCATACTCTTCCTTAGGCATTTCGCTAAAACGAATAACCGCATCTGCTAACTCATTTCCCGAAGGGTTACTCAATTCCACTCCTGCGCCGCTTCCCTCTACGATCGAATATGCAACGGTAAACGGAAGAATGATAGGTTTCCCGGCTGCCAAATAATCAAATAATTTGTTGAACGACATCCCATAGCGGCTCGAAACGACGCTGTTTCCCGTGCCGATGAAAAGATCTGCCCGCTTTGCTATGCCTGCGATATATTTCTTTTCGACATACCCTTTGAATACGATGTTGTTCAGCCCTTCTTCTTTTAGTTTGTTCCTCATCTCTTCCAATTTGGTGCCGGCGCCCCACATCAGGATTTTCACCTTCTTGTATCCTCGAGATTTAAGTGCTCTCGCCATTTCCAGAAAGAGAGGCATTTGATTCATGAATCGGATCGACCCGAGATATACCACCTTAAACAGTTCAGGATCATCTAAATCTTCATCTGCGAGAACGTAGTTAGCAGCATCATAGTCGCTTTCCGCAAGATCCACCCCGTTATTGATGTAGAAAACCTTCGAAAGATCGACCTTCCCACCATGCTTAGTATCCAATTTTTGTTCGATCAGGTACTTCTTTCCGCCACCGAAGGTAAAAACGAGGGCGTCCGCTTTCTCGTAGGTTTTTTTCATAAACCATCGTGCACCTTTAGCAATGAATCCGTTCGCCTTAATCGCACCATTAGTTATAAAGCCTTCCGGAACCAGATCCCTATGCTCACAAATGCACTTAACGCCATATTTTTTTGCAAGCTTAATACCGGCAACCAACGCAGTGGGATACATGCTCGAAGCATATATCACATCCGGAGTGCCGTTCTTCTTCGCTATCTTTTTACAAACCTTAAACACATTCCTGTAATAGGACAGGATATTCAGTATTCTTCGGTAGTTATTCTTCTCATAATGAGTGGTCTTTACATAGTAGAAGTGTACTCCTTCGGAGACCCGCTCAACGCAATCTTTTCCATGCGTATCTACCGTTTTTCCGACATGATGCAATTCATTGCCGGCAAAAACGTATGGCTCATAACCTTGGCGTGCCAAATACTTTCCCAAGGCATAGTGTCTGATATGCGGCCCATCTTCCGGCATGTATGAGTTCTGATTCAAAAACCAGATTTTTACTTTTTTCCCTTCCATTTTCTCACCGTTGTATAATCCCTAACCTTCACTCTCACTCAACAAATCTCTCAATGAATATCTTTCATGATCTTCCTGTGAAGCCAAATACGACAGAGCATATGGAACAGTTGTTTGTTAAACTTCCACGTCCAAAACATCAACCGCCGCTTGATCGGCCATTCTTTTGGTGTTTTTCGAATAGAACCAACGATCCTCTCTGCCTTTTTCACAGTGATATCCCCTTCTCCTTCGGAGGCATCCACCATTAAATATCTCATAGCGATATTCCACAGTAACTTACGATTTTCCTCCACCTGGCAGTTCTTTTTCCGCATAAATTCGTACATCTCCAACATGGAGATGAAATTATCCTTTACGTTTTTCTCAGTTAAACTATTTGAAATACTACTTTCTCTATATATGTGATTGATCAGAACATCCGGTATCATAGCTATCCGGCGCGCCTGAAAAACTAGTTTATATGTGGTCGCCACATCTTCAAAAACACGGCCTTCCGGATAACGAACGGTGTTAAACAGCGACCTGTGATACAGTTTATTCCAAGCTATATTTCCGCCGCTTTTCATAGCAGTCTCTTGCGATACAACACCTTTCATCCATGTATTGCTAGATAGCTTTTTTATGGTTTTTTTGTATTTATCGTCCTGCTTTCGTTTGCTACGATTGTCTTTTATCCTTTTATCAGTAACGGGACGCCTATCAAACACTACCAGATCAGCGTCAAATTCCATCGCGGTATTATATGGTTTTTCGCAAAATTCAGGTTCCACCCAATCGTCGCTATCCACAAACATCAGCCAGTCTGACTGCGCCGCATCGATACCAACATTTCGCGCCGCACTCAAACCATGATTCTGCGTGTGAATGCATCTAAATATCGGCCACTCGAAGGATGAATACATCTCGGCTATGGCTCCACTATTATCCGTAGATCCATCATCTATGCAGATCACTTCGATTTGTTTCATCGTCTGTCTTTTTAGACTATTGAGGCATTTTCTGATGTATGGTTCAACATTGTATACCGGTACGATCACCGAAATCAAAGGCTGGTCATTCATTTTTCTTCCTTTCTACAAACCCTAACTGTAATTTTACCATATCAATGCCTTGTTGTCTATAATATTTCATCAAGGGAACATAAGGTCAAGGGTCTCACTTCGTTTTTTTTACCCATTTATTATTTTACCATAACTACCCTTGATTTCAACAAAAAAATATGACGGAACCCTTCAGCTTCCGTCATATTTCACTTATCTTTTTTTCCCGTCTCACGGTGTCCCGTATGTTACGTTCAGCTGCGTCCAAATGCCGCTGTCGTAGCCGGTCGCGCCCACAGGTGCGTAGAAGTGCATATTGCTATAGCCCGAGACGTTGAAGTCGGTTTCGCTCCAGGTCGGGGCCGTGGTGGACGTGAAGATCACGTTCATCGAACCGCCGTACCAGAATGCGTGTGCGTCGATCGTCGTAAGGGACGCGGGCAATGTCACGCTCTCCAGGCTCGTATAGGCGAACACGAAAGCGTCCAGGTTCTTAAGGCCATTGCCCGAGAAAGTTACATTCGTCAGGGCTGAGCAGTTGCCGAAGGCACCCTCGCCGATCGTGGTCACGCTCGCGGGAACGATGACGCTCGTAGCGGTCGCGTTGTAGTAGAACGCGTATGGCTGGATCTTCGTAAGGCCACTCTGCAGCGTCACCTGCCCGGAAGCGAGGTGCGCATCGTACAGAACCGTCAGGTCCTTCGAGTAAACACAGTTATTCTTCAGGACGAAGTACGGATTGCCGGAGGCGATCGTGATCACCAGGTCGGCAGCCTGTGTGAATACGCCCGAGCCCCAGGTCTTCACGGTTGCCGGGATGGTGACCTTCTTCAGGTTCTTACCTGCGGTAAAGGCGAAATCGCCGAGTTCCACGAGGTTCGAAGGAAGCACTACCTCGCTGCTCGTCAACGAGGAAAATGCAGACTTCTCGATCACAGTCACGGTCTTTCCGTCGATCGTGGTCGGGATCACAAATTTATCCGGGTAAGTCTTTCCGTCGTACTGGTAAATGGACAGGGTCCCGTCCGAGCGGTTGCGGGTCGAGAACAGGCTGATGCGTTCCTTTACGTTGTAGGAACGGGGAGCTTTTCCTGAGTAACCTGCCTCGAGTTCGTAGTATTTGCCGTTTAGGCACGCCATCGCGTTACGATGGCCGCTGCCGGCGCCGGGATCTCTGTTTCCGTTGCGGGACCAGGCTTCGATGCCCAGCATCTCGCACTCGCGGATGATCAGGGCTGTGCTGGCCCAGCAGTCACCGCCGCCGTAGATCAGCATGGAAACGTAGCCGGAGTAGCTCGCACTGTAGTCAAACGTAGCCGGATAACGTGCGATGGCTTGCATCTTCTCCATGTCGGTCATGCCGGAAGTGATGTTCTGGTTCAGGTACTCGCGGATCTTGCTGTCGGCATACTCTACCGAGTAGTCCAGCACATGCACGTTTATATAGTAGGTCGCGTCGTCGACGGTGCATGCGATCACGGAATCACCAAACTGCGGGCGGTTCTCGACGCGGCTCTCGCCGGTCGCCAGACTGTAGACCGTCGTCTGGACGTAACGAACCTTCACCAGACCGGTGGAGTCGACCGTACAGGAGGAACCACTCTGCACAGAGTATCGTACGTTCGTTCCTGTGGCCTCTAGCTGGAATTTCTGTAGTTTATTCGAAGGAATGGTCAAAACGTCCTTATAGCCGTCTGAGAGCGCGTACAGCGTGATGTCCACGGCATTGATCGGTATCTGCTCGACATACAGTATAGCCGTGGCGGAGACCGCCTTCTTACCGTTGCCGTCCGTAACGACGCAACGGAACTGCCAGCCATTTAAGCCCAGGGTCGATGCGACCGTCAGGTTCGCTGTTTTCGCACCGCTTAAGCCCGAGTTCGCCCAAGTGGCCGAATCGTTCTTGCGGGACTGCCACTGATAACTAAGCGGCGCTTTGCCGCTCGCCGCGACCGTGAACTTCACCGTCGTTCCGGTCAGGACGTGGATGCTCTCAGGTTGTTTCGTGATCTTCGGGATCACGGTCAATGTCGCGGCGTTCGAGCCCCAACTCTTCCCGTTTCCATCCGTTACCACGCAGCGGAACTGCCAGCCATTTAAGCCTGCCAGTGCTGTGACGGACAGCGTCTTCGTCTTCGCGCCGCTCTGGCCCGAATTCGACCATGCGGTGTTTGCATCTTTACGCGACTGCCACTGGTAGCTCAAGGGCGCCTTACCGGTCGCCTCCACGGTAAATGTCGCGGTGTCCCCCACTGCCTTCGTAATGCTCGCGGGTTGCTTCGTGATCCTCGGAACCACGGTCAATGTTGCGGCATTCGAGCCCCAGCTTACACCGTTTCCGTCCGTTACCACGCAGCGGAACTGCCAGCCGTTTAAGCCCGTCAACGTCGTGACGGACAGCGTCTTCGTCTTCGCTCCGCTCTGGCCGGAATTCGACCACGCGCTGTTCGCGTCCTTACGCGACTGCCACTGATAACTAAGCGATGCCTTACCGGTCGCTTCCACGGTAAATGTGGCGACGTTTCCGACCGGAGTGGTCTGGTTCTTCGGCTGTGTTGTGATCTTCGGAACGACCGTCAGCGTGACTGCCTTCGAGACTGCCGTCTTCTTATTTGCGTCCGTTACAACGCAGCGGAACTGCCAGCCATTCAAGCCTGCTAACGCTTCAAACGAAAGTTTCTTCGTCTTCGCCCCGTTTAATCCGGAGTTCGCCCAGGTACTGTTCGCGTCCTTACGTGACTGCCATTGATAGCTAAGCGTGCCTGTACCTGTCGCTGCCACGGAAAACTCCGCCGTGTTTCCGACCGGTACGTAGGCGCTCGCCGGCTGTGTCGTGATGGACACGCCTGCGCTGCTGTCCGCATAAACCCAGACCCCCGTAGATCCACAGCCACCGAAAAGCGCCACAGAGCCTGTTATAGTAACGCACAGCACAAATAGTGCGACGATGAGCCGAGGCCATGATACTCTCCTCTGTTTCATTCCACGTTACCTCCTATCCTTTTCTCAATAAGCTTTATAACCATTCACCCTTCTTTAATACGGCTTCTTTGGAATAAGCTTTCTGCCCGTTTGCGTCAGTCACGACGCAGCGGAACTCCCAGCCGTCGAGACCGTTGATCATCGATACCGTGAGGTTCGGAGTCTTCGCGCCGCTCTGGCCGGAGTTCGACCAGGCAGACGACGAGTTCTTACGCGACTGCCACTGATAGCTAAGCGGCGCCTTACCGGTCGCCTCTACATTGAAATGCGCCTTCTGACCGGGCAATGCCAGATCCATCTCCGGATGTTTCGTGATCTTCGGCACGAGTGTAAGTGTCACCGTGCTCGAAGTCTTCTGATGTCCATAGCCGTCCTTTATGATACAGCGGAACTGCCAACCATGCAAGCCGGCGATCGTTGAAACCGAAAGGGTCTTCGTCTTCGCGCCGCTCTGGCCCGAATTCGACCACGATGCAGAAGCGTTCTTTCGCGACTGCCACTGGTACGTAAGTGTTCCGGGGCCGGCGGCCTCGACGGTAAACTTCGCTGTCGTGCCGGCAGTGGTGGTCACATTCTTCGGCTGCGTTGCGATCAGGAGCTGTCCGACCGCTAACGTAGCCGGGTTGGTCGCGAGTTTTTTACCCTTTCCGTCAGTGACGACACAACGGAACTGCCAACCATTCAGACCGGCCAATGCATTCACGGAGAGTGTCGCCGTCTTCGCGCCGCTCTGGCCCGAATTCGACCATGCAGACGACGCATCCTTACGCGACTGCCACTGATAGGTGATAGGTGCTTTTCCTGTGGCAGCAACTGTGAATTTCGCGGTAGCGCCAGCGAGCACGCCGACGTTTTCCGGCTGCTTTGTGATCTTCAGATCGACCGAAAGCTTCGCCGGCTGTGACGCCGAATAATGCCCATTACCATCCTTAATGACACAACGGAACTCCCAGCCGTCCAGGCCTGCCGATGTCGTTACCAACAGGGTATTGGTTTTCGCACTGCTTAAGCCCGAGTTCGACCAGGATGCGGAAGCGTTCTTACGCGACTGCCACTGGTAGGTCATCGGCCCCACGCCTCTGACTTCGACGTTAAACTGTGCGGTTGCTCCAACCGTAGAATTCACACTCACGGGTTGTTTTTCAACCACAGGAACAGGGATATTCAATTCGCGCATATTGCTACCGTAGTCACTTTCATGGATACCATTCTCGATCTCGGCGAACATATATACGTAATAATCCCGGCCCCAACCGGATAAACTTAATCCGGACGGAAGGGTGAAGGTGCCGACTCCGACCTTTTGAAACGTAGCACCCGTATCCAACTTCCCATAGTACAATACTTCACCGTCCGAGTACCAGTGCTTTTTGATCAGGATCGATACGCGCGTCGCATCATCCGCATGATCATCTTCGATCGAATACGGCACCGTGATCGTTCTGCCGGAAGCACTTACGGACTCCCCAATCTGGTCATATATCCACAAATCGTGATCGCGCAACGTCAGTTTGTATTCAGCATTATCCTGACCGGCGGTGCCGGAAACAACGGATGCAAAAAGGATTTCACCAGTATCCACCATCAACGCCGGGCTGATGCCTCCCGCCAAGTTTACGGCCTCATACTCGATTCCATCGGGAGCTACGGTTCCCACCTGGAGATCCAGTTGCCAATGGGCAGAACGCAACCACCAAAAATTAGCGCCGCCTTCATCTTTTTTTATTCTGCATGCTGCTTCTTCATCGTCGTAGTAGTATCCGTAGGCACTATTCGAAACATCTTCACAGTCCAGCAGGAAGACATAATCTCGATTCAAAGGAACATATTTCTCAAAGGTATCCTGCGTCCACTCCGCTACTTCACCCGCACCGGTACCGGCGATCAGATCATGTTCGAGCGTACGACTTTGAGCGATCGCATTTCTCTCCATTTCGGTGAATCCGTTCGCTCGTTTCAGAAAACCGTTGCCATTTAAGTATTTACGAATATCGCTGGCAATCCACTCGTTGGGAGCGTCCGCATCTTCATTCGCACTCCCGTCGGAATCAAACGGGGCTTCAAACAGTATGCTGTCGCAATCCAGGAACAGCGCAGATATCATACCGGCATGACTATCGTGCCAATTATTCGTAAGCACACGATATTTCACCGGAGCTCCCTCATACTTACCAAACCAGACATAACTGCCCGTCCACGGATCATCCTCGTCATCCGGAGCGGTGGGATTTTTGATTCCGTGCGAACTGTTTCCGGAAAACTGTTTTTCCTGAGCAGGGTCTGCGTAGACTGTCGTCACAGCATCCCGCGACAACATTGCAACGAGTACGAGCAATGACAGACATGCCATCCAAATGCTTTTATAAGATCTTTTATCTCTCATGATCGTTCCTTCCTTCTATGACTTTACTTCAGGGTCACGGTAGCCGCCCGCGTTTCAACGACCCGCCCGTAGGCGTCGGTCACGACGCAGCGGAACTGCCAGCCATTTAAGCCTGCAAGCATCGATACGGACAATGTATCGGTCTTCGCTCCGCTCTGTCCGGAGTTCGTCCATGCCGCATCCGAATTCTTACGCGACTGCCACTGGTAGGTAAGCGCCTTACCACTGGCCTTTACGGTAAATACCGCCTTCTCACCTACGGCCGCCGACGTATTTGAAGGCTGTTTGGTGATCACCGGAAGAACGGTCAGCGTGGCTATATCGGATGTGGTCTTCTTACCGGTTGCCGAAGTCACGATGCAGCGGAACTGCCAGCCGTTTAAGCCAGGGATGGTCGCTACCGTCAGGGTCTCGGTCTTCGCTCCGCTCTGGCCCGAATTCGTCCAGGCGCTGTTCGCGTCCTTACGCGACTGCCACTGATAGGTCATGGTCTCCGTGCACAGCGCGGCTACGGAAAATGTCGCATTCGTGCCGGTCGTCACCGTCTGGTCCACCGGTTGGGTCGTGATCTTCGGGGTATCCGTTTTCACTCGAAGCGTAACAACGTCCGTGACATTCCTCTGTCCATTTCCGTCCGTTATGATACAGCGGAACTGCCAGCCGTCCAGGCCTGCGATCACATTGACCGAAAGCGTCGCGGTCTTCGCGCCAGGCTGCCCGGAGTTCGACCAGTTCGACGACTCGTTCTTGCGGGACTGCCACTGATAACTGATGGTCGCTTTACCACGTACTTCAACGGTAAATGGAGCTGTCTGGCCGACCGACATCGTACGGTTGACCGGCTGCTTCATGATCCTCGGGATGAGGGTCAGCGTGGCCGGCGACGACGCCCTGCTTAATCCGTTCGCTGCGGTAACCACGCAACGGTACTGATATCCGTGTTTTCCGATGGCGGTGCCAACGATCAGCTGAGATGTATCCGAATCGGCCTCCGGTGAATTCGTCCACTCCTGCGTAGAGTCAGCGCGTTCCTGCCACTGGTAGGTCAGCGGTTTGGGTCCGATCGCCTCCACGTTAAAGATCGCGGCATAGGTCGCTTGAACGGTCTTATTCTCCGGATTCTTCGTGATCGTCGGATTGATCGACAGGGAGACGGCCTTTGAGATCGTCTTCACCCCATGTGCATCCGTAACGATGCAGCGGAACTTCCAGCCATACAAGCCGCCGCTCACGGTGACCTTAAGCGTGTCGGTCTTCGCACCAGCCATGCCCGAATTCGACCAGGCAGAGTTTTCGTCCTTCCGCGACTGCCACTGATAACTAAGCGGTTCCGCTCCGGTCGCGGTCAATGAAAGCGTCGCCGTGGAACCCGCGGAGGTCTTCACATTTCGCGGCTGATGAGTGATGACCGGACAGGCATGGAACGTAGCCGGATTTGAGACTACCGAAACGCCTGCTGCATCCGTTATAAAGCAACGATAACTATATCCACAAAGAGCATTATCCGCGACGATCGACAGCGTCGCCGTCGTAGCGCTTTCCTCAGTGCAGTCTGTCCAGTTCGTACTACCGGGAACCTGGTACTGCCACTGATAGGTCAAAGACTTATAACCGAGCGCCAGAACGTAGAATTCCGCTGTCTCTCCCGGAAGCACAGCCACATCCTCGGGATGTGCCTTAATGCTAGGCTTCTTCGCCCAAACTGCGTAGAGATGGTCTGCCCATTCGGATCTTACCTGATAGGTATCACCTGCCTTATATTCCGGCTCGTTAGCATTTTCATCGGTGGACCATCCCAAGAACGTATAACCGGAACAGGTCGGTTTCGCGGAAGGGATCGTAACGATATCTCCAAAATATGTGTTGATCCCGCCAGGGCCTCCGGTCGCGGTCATATTCTGCGGTGCGTTAGTTTCGAACCAAAGCACACCGGTCATATCCGGATCCGGGGTGTAGAAAAATGTATAGTACTCGGTCACCAAATCGGTATCATATGTCAGAGTCCAGTTGGAGAAGTCGTCATATAGTTTTGCTATATTATTATTGATCCTGACCTTCGTAGGCGCAAAATACGTAACGCCATTATACACACACGAAGATACCGCGATCTTGTAGTTATCCTGAGGGCGGAACCCGACTACGACCTGGTAGGTCTTTCCCTTCACAAACACATCTTTCGAGCCCAGTGTCTTCACCGGTCCATTATCATACTCGATGAACTTAACACCCGAGATCGCATAATGAGCTCCGGAAGGATGCACGATCTGTGTCGTATTCGGACGATTTCCGGCCACAGGAGCAACGACCGTTACGGAAGCATTTTTCAGTATCGGATCCATCCTTGCATATAGATCCAGATCCTTATAGATCCTGCCCGCAAGGAACTGATCATAGTAGGTGTTATAGTCATAATACCACCCCATAAAGACAGCATCCTCGCCGTAGAGGGTCGGAAGCGGATTTAACCAATTTCCGTTCATTACCTTCACAGAGGACCCTGCTGTGCTCGAGGGATGGAAATACACCGTCCAAATGGTATCATCGTCGTCAGATGCACTGACCTGTTTCGGTACCATCGTCAGCATCAGCCCCATCACAAGGAGCATTATCGAATATTTGAAAAATCGACGTTTACTCATAATACTCTTCTCCCTATCAAATAATATGCGATTGTTTTCTAGCTACGTAAAACTTGATTTCAGTGTAGCATAATACGAGTTAAAAATCAATGTCTGAAGGCAGAACAGGCAGAAAAAAACTGCGGCGGCCGCTGTTTCCGGCGGTCGCCGCAGAGTATGTAAAAATCGCGTTTTTCTTCGTTTATTTAACGGTCAGAGTCGCCGGATTCGAGTACGATTTCTGTCCGTTCGAATCGATCACTACGCAACGGAACTGCCAGCCGTTTAAGCCTGCGAGCGCATTTACCGTTACAGCCACGGTCTTCGCGCCGGTCTGGCCGGAATTCGACCAGTCCGAAGAGGCATTCTTACGAGACTGCCACTGGTATTTCAGCGTTCCCGTTCCGGTCGCGCGGATCGCGAAGATCGCCGTCGCGCCAACCTTTACGCTGGCGTTCGTAGGCTGGGCCGTGATCTTCGGAACGATGGCCAATGTAACGATATCCGAGATGGTCTGATGGTTCGCGCTGTCTCTGATGACACAGCGGAACTGCCAACCGTTCAGGCCTGCGAGCGCATTGACCGACAGAGTCGAGGTCTTCGCGCCGGGCTGGCCGGAATTCGACCATGCGGTGTTTGCATTCTTACGGGACTGCCACTGGTACGTCAGACTGCCGGAACCGACTGCACTGAGGGAGAAGCTAGCCGTGGAACCTGCGGTCGCATTCTGATCGGCAGGCTGCTTGGTTACCGCGATAGCACCTACGGCCAATGTTGCGGGGTTGGAGCCCCAACGGAAACCGTTTCCATCTGTTACGACGCAACGGAACTGCCAACCGTTCAGGCCTGCGATCGCATTGACCGAAAGGGTCGCTGTCTTCGCGCCGGGCTGACCGGAATTCGTCCATGCAGCGTCTGCATTCTTACGGGACTGCCACTGATAGGAAAGCGGTGCCTTACCTGCAGCAGCTACTGTGAACTTCGCCGTCAAACCGGGCACAGCGCTCGCATTTTTCGGCTGAGAAGTGAACTTGATACGTACGGTGAGTTTTGCTTCATCCGACTCGACCATGCGGCCGTTGCCGTCCTTGATGATGCAACGGAACTGCCAGCCGTCGAGGCCGCCGCTCGTAGCAACAGACAGGGTCTTCGTCTTCGAACCTGTCATACCGGAATTCGACCATGCAGCGGTGTCATCCTTACGGGACTGCCACTGATAGGTCAATGTGCCGGTGCCGCTCGCGGTTACGGTGAACGTCGCCGTGTCACCTGCCTGCACGGTCTGATCCGTCGGCATAGCGGAGATCGTGATCGGAACCACATTCAATGTTGCCGTTGTGGATTCTGCGCCTTCGCCCTTGCTGTCCATTACGGTACAGCGGAACTGCCATCCGTTATGTGCGGAGTTTGCTGCGACGCTGAGCGTGTTCGTGTTCGCTCCGCTTAATGTGGAGTTGGTCCATGTTCCGGAAGCGCTGCTGCGCTGCTGCCACTGATAGGTAAGCGTGCCGACGCCGGAAGCCACGATCTTGAACTTCGCGGTAGAGCCGTTCGCTGCGTTTTTATCCATAGGCTGTGCGAGGATCACCAGATTGATCGACAAGGTAGCCTCTCTGGTCGTCGCCGTCAATCCGTTTGCGGGATCCGTGATAACACAACGGAACTGATATCCGTTTAAGATCTCGGTCGCTGCAACCGAAAGCGTATCGGTCTTCGCACCCTTCTGTCCGGAGTTCGCCCATGCAGCGGAAGAATTCTTACGGTACTGCCACTGGTAGTTAAGCGCTCCCGTTCCGTAAGCGTCTACATAAAACTCTGCCGTCGAACCTGAAGGAACACCCTTACTCTTAGGCTGCGTTACGATCGTAGGAGCCTTAGGTGTTTCCGTCGTGGAAGGCTGAGGTGCCGTGACCGGGAAGGTCATATACATGAAGTTGTTGTTGCTAACGGCATTACCGTCACTAACCATCATGCGCAGGGAAGGAACCATTTCCGAATCATCGGACACATTTGCATACAGATAGTAGTTTCTGGTCTTTCCTGCGAGGGTATATTCATGGGGATTCGAATTCGTATGAACACACCACCACTGAGTATACGTATTATCGATACATAACTCGGTCCAGTTGAGAGATATGGGTTTGGTTCCCGTGTTCGTGATCGAGATTTTTATATATACGCCGTGTTCGCCGTCCATCGGAGCCGAAACGGGGCCGCTCTTCGTACGAGCGGTAGAATATGCATTCGCACCGACAACGATCTCGTCAACACGAATGGCAAACGGCATGATCTCCAGATCGCCGCTGGTGTTTTCTTCGATCTTATAGCCGTTGATGGTTCCCCATCCGTTTAACGGATCCTCGGTGGAGTTGAACCGGGCTGTCTGAGTCGGACCGGATCCGGTAAATGTTCCGCCGACACCGTCATACATGTACTGACCTGCGGAAACCGCCGGAGTCATGTAGATGATAAGGGTTACAAGTGCGATGGCTAAAACCGCGAGTGTGACTGCGGTGCTGACCACCCATAACTTTTGTTTCTTCATGCGAAGTAAACCTCCTGATTTTCATCCATTTTCTCTGGTGCCTTTCAATCGCACATTTAATATTATAGCAGAAAAACAGGCCCAAATCTACACTTAGAGAAGAATTGGAGAAAATAACACATGCGGCGGACACGATAATCGAAGTCCGCCGCAAGCGTCATAAAAAACTGTATTTTGTTTACTTCGTCACGGTCAATGTCGCCGCATTCGATCCCCAGCTCATTCCGTTCGCGTCAGTCACAACACAACGGAACTGCCAGCCGTTTAAGCCTGCGAGCGAATTGACATTGAGCGTCGCCGTCTTCGCTCCCGGCTGACCGGAATTCGTCCATGCGGACGAAGAATTTTTACGCGACTGCCACTGATATTTCAGGGGGCCTTTGCCGTTTGCCGCCACAGTAAACGTTGCAACACTGCCGGCCTTCACGCTCGTGCTCTTCGGCTGCTTCGTGATCTTCGGAACCACCTTCAACGTAACGGCGTTCGAAACTTTATACTTTCCTTTTGCATCGCTAACGACGCAGCGAAACTGATAACCATGCAGGCCTGTGCCCGAGGTCACCTTAAGTGTTGCGGTTTTGGCAGTGGGCAGGCCGGAATTCGACCAGGATGCAGAAGCATCCTTGCGGGACTGCCACTGATACTTCAGAGGGCCTTTTCCTGTCGCAGCCACGGTAAACTCCGCGATATCGCTTACCGGAGTCGTAGCATTCTTCGGCTGGGTAACGATCGAAAGGTTTACATTAAGAGTAACCGCTGTGGTGCACTCTTGATTTCCTTTTGTGTCACGGATGAGGCAGCGGAACTGCCAGCCATCCAGACCTGCAATCGTATTGACCGAAAGGGTAGATGACTTCGCGCCGCTCTGGCCGGAATTTACCCATTCATCCGGGTAACCCTTGCGGGACTGCCACTGGTAAGTAAGCGAGTCGGTACTCTCCGCTACGACGGAGAATTTAGCCGTGGAACCAACCGTTGCACTCGTGCTCGTCGGCTGCTGTGTGATCTTGATGCCGTCATCCGGCGTAGTGTAATCGATATACCAGCCGCAGGTATGTCTTCCGTCGCCGATCGATGTCCACCAGGTTGCCTGGATACCATTGATGTAAGCCTGCGTCTTGGGTCTCGAATAGTCATAACCTGTATCCGGAGAGAACCACACGAGTAAACGATAAGTGGTACCTGCTCTGTACTCATCTTCCTCGTACATTGTCTTTTCATAGCCGCCGTTTGCATTCATTTCATCGATGACAAAACAGTCCGTTCTGGGGTTCGAGCAGTGCGTACCCGAGGTAAATGCGATCCTGAAACTCGGATGCTCGCCTGCCACCGGAAGGTTCACCGAGGCTTCGACCTTCGTTACCAGAACATCCCACTTTGCATACAGATCCAAGTTTTCGCAGACTGCCGATCCACCATAATACCTGGTCAATTCTGCATTCGTATACCAACCCTGAAATACATATCCCTCTCTCTTCGGAGTAGGATGGCTGCAATAATCACCATCCTGTACCCGCTCACTGGGAATACTGTCACCACCGTTCGTATGGTACGTTACAGTCCATGTTGCTACAGCAGCGTTAACATCCTTCGATACCACCGGAAAGATCACCGCGGCGATCAATAATGCAATCAATAATTTAATGATCGTTTGTTTTTTCATCTTCATCCTCTGACTATTTGCTTAATATTTTACTTAGTTACGGTCAATGTTGCTACGCCTGAGCCCCAGCTCATCCCGTTGGCATCCGTCACTACGCAGCGGAACTGCCATCCGTTTAAACCTGCGATCGCATTTACCTCGAGCGTCGGTGTCTTCGCTCCCGGCTGACCGGAATTCGTCCATGCGGACGAAGAGTTTTTACGCGACTGCCACTGGTATTTCAGCGGTCCCTTACCGGTCGCTGACACGGTAAATGTAGCCTTCGAACCGGCTTTTACCGTAGCATTTGCCGGCTTCGTGATCTTCGGAACGACATACAGCGTTGCTTCCTTCGACAGCGTACAGGATCCGTTGGCATCCGTTACGAAGCAACGGAACTGCCAGCCATGCAGGCCTGCAAGTACGGTAACCTTCAGTTTTGCAGTCGTGGCCCCGGGCTGGCCGGAGTTCGACCATTCCGACGAGGAGTCCTTACGCGACTGCCACTGATACTTCAGCGGTCCTTTTCCGGCCGCCTCCACGGTAAACTCTGCAATATTACTTACCGGAACCGTCAGATTTGTCGGGTGTTTCGAGATCTTCGGCACCACGAACAACTTCGCGGGATCTGAATTCAAGGTCTTACCGGTGCCATCCGTTATAACGCAGCGGAACTCCCATTGGTGCAGGCCACCTAACGCGGTCACATTCAGTGTCGCCGTCTTCGCACCTGGCTGGCCGGAATTCGACCATGCGGAGGATGCATTCTTACGGGACTGCCACTGATAGCTGATCGGGTTCTTTCCTGCCACAGCTACCGTAAACTGCGCAACTTCATTAGCCAGTGCCACCGTATCCTTCGGCTGCTGCGTGATCTTCGGATCGACATACAGCGTAGCAGGAGGATTTGTGATCGTATAACCATTCTTATCCGTTACGATACAACGGAACTGCCAGCCGTTCAGACCGGATATCGCGTTTACACTAAGTGTCGGTGTCGTCGCTCCCGGCTGACCGGAGTTCGTCCATGTTGACGAAGCGTCCTTACGGGACTGCCACTGATAGGTGAGCGTTCCTGTTCCGGTAGCCGCTACCTTAAACTGTGCGACTTCACCGGTCGTCACTCTCTTATCTACAGGCTGAGAAGTGATCTCAGGCTTCGTGCTGACATAGGAGATCAAAGGCTTGCCCATCGGTATCGGCTCGCTGGCACAATCCGTTTCATACTTGCCACGAACTTGTTCAGCGAGAAGATATACATAGTAAGAGCTTCCCCAGTCCTCGACTTTCAGGTTCCTGGGCAATGCGAACAGTGCGGTTCCTGTCTCCTGAAGCTTTTCGATGCCGTTCATAACGTACATCTTCTCGTAATGGAGGATCTTCGCATTGTTGGTATTACCGGGCTTATATTCCTTATCCAGGATCAGCACCGATGCCTGCGTCACAAGGTTGGCATTGGCCCCGGTGAGCAGTAGCCGCGTCGAAATGTCCGTTTTTACCGAGCCTGCTACGGCCGAGCCCGCGATTCCGTTGCTCGTATTGATCTTCAGGTTGATGTTATTATTCTTCAGCGTCAGTTTGTATTCCGCATTGTCCTCGCCGGCCTTTCCCGAAACGACCGACGAAAAGATCACGGATTCCAGATCGACGTTAAACGCCGGGCTGGCGCCGTAATTCCTACTGAAATGGCTTCCGTCCACGGAACCATAAGAGTATACAAGGTTTGGAACATAGCCGATGCATCTTTCGGAACCCGGCGATGATACCTTATGTGCAGACCGGGTCCAATAGATCCAGTAGGCTCCCTCCAGGTTCTGCTTTCCCGGATAGAAGTAACCGTACTGCGGGATCATCTCTCCGATATCCAGAACGAAGATCTTATCCCCTTTAAGTGCCGTAAAATCGGAGAAATCAGAAAGGGGGCTGGACAGGCAATCCCTCGCCGCCGTGTCCAGGGAACGCGAGTGACTCGCGATCGTGCTTTCGTGGATAGCGAATGCTTCCGGGGCACTAAACGCGCCGCTCCACAAGAAATCGAGTCCGTTCAGGCTACGCTGAAGATCACTTCCTGCCCACTCATTCGGCTCGTTCTGACCCGAATTCGCCTTACCGTCCTCATCAAATTTCACTGAATACAAGACGTTTTCGCAATCCAAAAACATCGTGGTCCCGCCATATGCCGTGGTCTTCGGGGCGAGAACACGGTACTTCATCGGCTGTCCGTCGTATTTTCCATACCAGACATAACTGCCGAGCCAGGGATTTCTCTGCCCCGTCTCTTGATCGTAAGTCGGTTCGGTAACCGGGCCTTTGATCGCTGAGGTACTGAGTCCCGATACTGTCTTCGCCTGTTCTTCGGCTGAAACTGTTTGTGTACCGGCACTGCCCGGCGCGATCACAGTGGCCGCCATCGCCGTGGAAAAAAGCATCGCCGATATACTTTTACTGATCGTCTTTCTCTTCATCTCTCTTCCTTCCTTTCCTGTTTAGACCTTATGACATCATTTCACGGTCAATGTCGCCGCTGACGACGGCAACGTATTCCCGTCGCCATCCGTTACGATGCAACGGAACTGCCAGCCGTTTAAGCCGGCGATCGCATTCACCTGAAGTGTCGCTGTCTTCGCTCCCGGCTGGCCGGAGTTCGACCACTCGGAAGAGGAGTTCTTTCTCGACTGCCACTGGTACTTCAGCGTACCCTTACCATAAGCTGTTACGGTGAATTTCGCCGTGGTTCCCGCCGAAACGGTCGTGCCGGCCGGCTGCTTGAGGATGCCCAACTTAGTGAACAACGTTGCCACTGCTGAGCCCCACTTCTGGCCGTTGCCATCCGTAGCCACGCAGCGGAACTGCCAGCCGTTAAGTCCTGCCGACGCCGTTATGGTAAGCGTCGATGTCTTCGCTCCCGGAAGGCCGGAGTTCGACCACTCGGAAGAGGAATTCTTTCTCGACTGCCACTGGTAAGAGATCGTTGCCTTACCGGTCGCTGCCGCTGTAAGTTTTGTCTGGGTGCCGGGTGCTGCATAAACGCTCTGCGGCTGTGTGGTAAACTTCGGTACCACGGTCAATGTTGCAGGGTTCGATCCCCATTTCTGACCGTTTCCATCCGTAACTACGCAGCGGAACTGCCATCCGTGCAGGCCTGCGATCGCAGTCACCTTAAGTGTGTCTGTCTTCGCTCCCGGAAGGCCGGAGTTCGACCATGCGGAAGAAGCGTCCTTACGCGACTGCCACTGGTAGGAAAACGGAGCCTTACCCGTAGCAGCTACGGTAAACTCTGCAACATCGGTTGCAGGTACCGTCGCATTCTTCGGCTGCTGGGTGATCTTCGGAACGACCTTCAACGTAGCCACCTTTGAAGGCTTCTGGTTTCCGTTGCCATCGGTAACGATACACCGAAACTGCCAGCCATGCAGACCTGCAATCGCGGTCACATTAAGCGTTGCCGTCTTCGCTCCGGGTTGACCCGAATTCGACCAGCTGCTCGAGGAATTCTTGCGAGACTGCCACTGATAGGACAGAACCTGATTGGGAATGGCTGTTGTTACGGTAAATTCAGCCACATCCCCGGCACATACCGTTTTATTGGCCGGTTGCGACAGGATCGCAATATAGCGGGTAATCGATGAAATGGATCTCCCGAACTTATCGGTCGCCCGAACGAAGTAGGTTGCTCCGTCATAAAGTTTATTCGGTGAATATTTCCACTCTCCGTTCGTACAGGAATACTCTTTTACAAATCCGATATCCTCGTGTTCGGGGCGCATGACAAACCAGTCATAGGTCACGTCCGCTCCAACTGCAGATGCCTTAAGTGTTACCTCGGGGCCATCGGCAAACATGACCATATCCTGTGGCTGTGTAACGAATTTCGGAAGGCTTACACAGCTGATAGATCCGGTCGCGGGCGCGGAATCGAATGTCTTATCTGTTTCCGATAACGAGGCGTAGACACGATACTGATAAGTCTTTCCCGGTTCGGCATCTGTAATCACGAAATATCGATTCTTCGTATATGCCTCAGACCATGTGGATGCACTGGTCTGTCTGTACATGATCCGATAGCCTTTCGCACCGCTGACAGAATTCCAAGAGAGTTTCGGACTTCCATACTCGTCATCCGATTTTTTAACCGATGTCACCTTCGCAGGAACACACTTCACATACCTTGCGATCGAAATATCGGAATTATAGATCGAGTTTTTGGTAGATTTAGCCCGTACCTCGTATCCATATTCTCTTCCTGTGACTGCTGTACTATCTTCATATCTTAAATAATCATCCTCAGAGACCGAATTATAACTGACAAAAGGATCCCACGAACCGTCGTAACACCTCCAAATGGTGTATTCATCCGCATACGACACCCGACCGACTTGAATATAGGGCTTACCGGAATCCTCATCGGAGTTGACCAAAATGATCGGCACCGGAAGCTTATAATCAAATCTCACAGGTGCAGATAACAGGTCCCCTTTTGATGTCTTAACTCTGAGACGATAGTGATAACTGTTCTCCGGAAGGGTCCCCGTGTCCGAGTAGGTCAATGTATAAGAACTGAGTTCTTTTTGAGCATACCAGCCACCCAACTGATCCGGATCCGTACTCTGATTGCGCTCGATCACATACTTTTGGGCACCGGGATAGGCATCCCAACGCATCATAGGGTGATCATCGTCTACCTGTGCATCCAGCACGAGTTTAGGATATGCGACCACAGCACTACTGCTTAAGTCAACTTTGATCGCAGGACGCACACCGATAATGGTCATTCCCACGAAATGAGGATCTCCATAAGGAAGGTCAGACCCCCTGTACACATAATATGCCTCCGTGGAACTAGCGGTACTGCTATCAGACAACCACCACGATTCCTGTGCTGAACATCCCTGTGCCTCCGAATAATCCGTAGGAACGGATGGAACGTTTACCGGATTATCTGCAAATCTTCTGTAGTTCTCCAATTCACTCTTACTGAGCAGGAACACCGCTTCGGAAGTGGTTTTCCGGATAGTCCCGTCCGTAAACGTCATTTGTCTCGTTCTTAAATCTCTCCTCTCAGAAGAAGAGAAGGCCGTTGTTATAAAATTGAAATCATAATAATCCGTGTAATTATCACTGATTCCGTTCAGCCAATGCCGTAACGTGGAGTAGTAATAATGTGAGGGTTTTGCATCTGAATTAAGATTGTTCGTTAGTTTGTTGTTTGCTCTGGTGTATGTAGCATTGAACGGCTGAGAATCCAACTCCTTCTCAGAAATCAGGATACCGTTCCCCTTACTCAGGACCAGCCACCGGATCGGATCATACGAGAAATAGTAAACATAATTCGTAGTATATCCGTAATCATCCTGCCTACTGTGTTGCGCATCTCCCGGTTCCATGTCGACCGTTTGGGTCGGACGATATTTCAATATCCGAACTGCACGGTACTTTTGGTTTCCATAGTAAAAATCCGCATACTCCATCAGGGAATAATTCAGATTAGCCACTTGAGAACTTTTCGGACTCGTATTCTTCGAATAATAGGGGTATTTTTCCCATGTTTTGGACACTTGATCCAGTTCGTCGATCAAGTCATTATCTCTCACCAAAGTCTGTGGATAGCTTCCGAAGGTCACTACATCTCCGTCTTCGAGATAATCTGTGTTTGCCGCATAAACCTTCTGTCCTCCGACATACTGCAGCAATAGTAGCGCAAGTGCAAGCGTCATGCCAAGTAGCCTGAACTTCTTCATATCTTTTCCTCCATTTCCTTTTCTTTGCACCATAGATCCTGCTTGCCGGAAAGCCTCTAATCATCCCTTCCGGTACGATCCAGATCACTGACCACCAGACCCAGAGACTTCGCGTTCATGGCCAGCTCCAGCCGGCTCACGAACCCTGTTTTCTCCATGATGTTCTGTAAATGCCGCTTCACGGTATTTACGGATATATTCAGTTTCTCAGCGATCTCTTCATTCGTGAGGCTTCCGGTCAGTTCCCGTAACACCTCTAACTCGCGGTCCGTCAGATCCGCCCGTGTGATCTTTCCGAAGGGTACCTTCGGCTGATCCCCCGGATAGACGCGTTCACCGTTCATGGTCCGGTCCATGATCTCCTGGATTCCATGCTCATCGTACTCTTTGTACCAGAAACTTTCGACTCCGATCTTACGTGCCTTTTCCTCCCAACTGGTCTCCGATGCGGAGGTCGTGAGGATGATCTTTACCTTCGGATGTCTCTCTTTTATCATCTGGGCAGCCGTGATCCCGTCGATCCCTTCCTGCATCATCACATCCAGGATCAGAAGATCCGCTTCGTTCTCATCGAGGAATTCGACAGCCTCTCCTGCCGTCCGAAGTCCGGCGACCAGTTCATAGCCAACAGCGGCGCGGACATACATTTCAAAAAAGCCACGGGAGATGTTTTGGTCATCCGCGATGACGACTCTCGTTTTATTATTCAAACTTCACCGGCTCCTTTCTGTAAGTATTCATTTTAGGTCTTCGAAGGGCATAAAAACCCTCCCTCAGCCATACAAGATTAGTATAACTGCAGGGAGGGTTTTTGTATATCACCTGATTGTACCATTTTTACAGCTCATCAAAACCTTCGGGGACGATCCCGCTTGAAACGACCAATGTCAGCACGAAGGCCGGGCTGCTTTCGACATGCATGATGCCGCCCATGTCCTCGGTTTTACGGCGGAGCGACAACAATCCGCCACTCTCGGCGATGCGCCCTTTCGGCGGCTTTCCGTTGTTCGTGAGGGTGAGTAAAACGCCCTCGTCGCTCTCGGCGATATCCACGGTGACGCAGTCACCTTCCGCGTGTTTTACGGTATTTGCCGCACATTCCGTAACGGCCTGTGCCAGCAGCCCGCGGATGTAGGCCTCCGTCGGCGCATTTCCTTTCAGCCTAACGGTGACGCCGATGCTGCCCGCCATAGCGATCGCCTCGGACAGTTCATCCATTGCCCCGGGAGCCTTCTCGCGAGGTCCCGTAGCTTCGCCCAAAAGGAAGCGGTTCATCTGCCGCGTGACCATGTAGACCAGGTTCGCGTCCGTCCTCTCGGGATGCTCCAGATAATGGCGTCCCATGAGGAGTACCTGCCCCAGCTGGTTGTGCAAGGTGGCACGCGCCCGCTGCTGCTCTTCTTCGACGAACATGTCGCCGGACAGTTCGGACACCGCCTTCATACGCCGTTGGATATCCTGCAGGCGCACGTTTTTCTCCTTCAGCTCTTCGATGATCCGATAGCGTTCGGTCACGTCGCGGGCCGTGATCTGGCGGTATGTCCTGGGAAATGACTTCAGATGCCGGTATTTCAGATCGTGCGCCGTCAGCAACTCGCTTTCAAACAGCCACATGTGGTCATCGGGCGTGCGAACGATAAACTGTCCGTCCCGGCTCTCCTGTTTTTCTTCCAGGTAGGACCAGAAGCGGTTGGTGTCGGTCAGTAATTCTCCGGTCAATGAACGGCATAATGCGTCCATCTTCAGGTTGGAGAGGCGCACAAAACCGTTTCCGTCGCTGACTACGATGCCCTCCGGCAGAAAGTTCAGCGTCTGTCGGATAGCGTCTACGGTAAGGAAACTATTCCGGTAACGCGCATGGTTCAGCTCCGTGAAAACGAGCAACACGGTGACCAGCGCTTCCACGCCCACGTAGAAGATCCACGGCTGGTCGAATAAGACCAGATCCAACGCCTTATAATCCGACTTTTCGGAACCATTTTCAAAATACATGGCGCAGTCCATGAGCACGACGAGGACTGCGATCGAAAGCAGCGCATTAAACGCCGCGATAAAACGCATCGGCTTCCCGTGGATGGCCTGAAGGGAACGCGGGATCGCCGCCAGCGTGCCCGTCGTCAACAAGAGGGCCAGGATGCACAGCGCATACCAGAGTCCGGTACCGGACAGGAGTTCCAGTTTCGTCATACCGCCTCACCTCCCCTCCGCCTGCGGATGGTCATGTAGACGGTCTCATCTTCCCGTCTATATTCTACGGGAAGGACGGTCGACGGCAGGGCGGCGACGGAATCTGCCTCCATCGCCATGCGGATGCCGTCCGCAGTAAGCGAGACGGTCATGTATCTCATGACCGGCAGATAGGCTTCGATCACCGCTTCAAAGGTGTCATACAGATCATTGACCGAAGAAAGCGGAAAGTCCGTGTATTCCTCACCGACGGCCGCTGCTTTCACGCCGCAGCACGTAAGGAAACGCGCCGACTCCTGCAGCGCCAGAAACAGTTCACGGTTTCTCTTCGGAAGGTTTTCCCCGGATAGCAGGAGCAGGTTGCTCTTTCGCTTCGACCATGCGTTGAGGACGCAGCACTGCGCCAACTTATGCGGAAAGTCCGCATCCTCCGGCGCCACGCTCTCCAGCATAGCCTCGATACGGTCCTGTCTGGGGCGGATGACCGCCGCGATCCTTTCGTAGATCGCGTTCTTCGCATCCAGACGGGACTTCTTTTCGTTCAGTTTGTTTTCCACCTCGATCAGTTCGTTCTCCTGGCTCAGCAGTTCATTTGCCGATTCCAGACGGCGGTTTTCCTTATGCAACTGTGTTTCATCTTCGGTCCAGAACGCGTAGCCCGCGCCCAGCTCCATTCCGCACAGTTTTGTATCTTCGTTCAGATAGACGGGCTCCCGGAGGGAAGCTTTCAGCACCTCCACGGACGCCTCTATGGGAAATGCACTCTGGAACACGCGTTCCAGCGACTTATCCGTGATCAGTACCGGCTGGTTCAGGCCGGTAAAAAAGCCGACATAGTTTTCGTTGTACGGGATCAGGCGGCTGCGGATGCAGATCTCCAGGACCGCCAGCATACCGAACATACGGAGTTCCGGCGCGTTGTACATACGCGGGATATCCAGCGGCGTCGCTACGAAGAGGAGAAACAGTTCCAGGAACAGCCAGATACCTAAGACCATCACGATGTAGGCCATGATCTTTCCCGGTCGTTTACGCGTGATGCGAAGCAGGAGCACCAGTCCCGCCAGCGCTATGCCGATCATCCAGCCATAGAGCACATAGCAGCCCCAACCGAACGAATAGGTGCCCGTCTTCGTGGTGAATTCCTCCATGGGCACCTTCGGTATATATACCCAGCGATGAAAGTCATTCGTCATCGCCAGCAGGATCAGTAAAAACGCCGGGATCAGCATGAAGATTTCCCTTCCGGTCCCTTCCTGCTCCTTACCGCGGCGGGCCCGCATCGCAGTCATCAGGAACAACACGGGGATCAATGTCATGGCGATCCAGTAAGAATAGTCTATATAGCGCGCGATCGCGGCTTCTCCGACGACAGCACGGTATTTAAACGTGCGCGACGATAAGTTTAACAGCATGGCTCCGCCGGCCACCAAAATATAGGTACGGGAACGGGTCGGCAGCAGACGCAACCGGATCGAGTTCATCCAGAACATGAGGAGGCCGATGTAAATCGCGTAATTCAGGCAGAACATGAGCGAAGCCACCAGGGCGATGTGCGTTCGCGTCAGCACATTGCAGATTCCGGCCAGCAGAAAGAAGGTGACATACCGGCTCGTTATCTGATGTCGTCTCATGATCTTAAACATGTCACTGCTCCTTTCCGATGTACTAACGTCATTGTAGCATAGGCGCCCGTAAATAACAACAACGACGCGCATCGTTTCAGGACACGCGTCGTCGCCATAAATATCAATATTCGTTATTCAAACGGGGATCACCTAACGGTAAGTGTCGCCGCATTCGTATACGATTTCTGCCCGTTGGCATCCGTTACCACACAGCGGAACTGCCAACCGTTTAAGCCCTTCAACACGGATACGTACAGATTTCTCGTCTTCGCGCCGGGCTGGCTGGAATTCGTCCATTCGGACGAGGAATTCTTACGGGACTGCCACTGATAGGTCAGTACTCCCGTTCCGGTCGCCGCTACCGAAAACTTCGCGGTATTTCCTGCCTTCACGCTCGCGTTCTGAGGCTGTGTCGTGATCTTCGGAACGATCGAAAGCGTGGCCGCGTTGGAATAATTCACCCGTCCGGAGCCATCCTTTACAACACAGCGGAACTGCCAGCCGTTCAGACCTGCGATGGCTGTCACCGAGAGTTTATTCGTCTTCGCGCCGGTCTGGCCGGAATTCGTCCATGCAGACGAAGAATCCTTACGGGACTGCCACTGATAAGTCAGGGTTCCCGAGCCGCTCGCCGCCACGGAAAATGTAACCGACGTGCCGGCGGTCACACTCTTATTTGCCGGCTGCGAAGAGATATGCGGAGTAACCGTAAGTGTAACTGCGTTCGAATATGCCTTCTGTCCGTGACCGTCCGTGATCACGCAGCGGAACTGCCAGCCGTTCAGGCCGTTTTTCGCCGCTACCGAGACTGTCTTCGTCTTCGCGCCGGTCTGGCCGGAATTCGTCCAAGCAGACGAAGAATCCTTACGGGACTGCCACTGATAGGTCAGTGTCCCTGTTCCGGTCGCCGCCACCGTAAACTTCGCCGTCGAGTCCGGAGCTACCGTCACACTCTTCGGCTGTGTCGTGATCTTCGGAACGACAGCCAGCGTAACAACGCTGGAATAGGCTCTCTGCCCGTTCGAACTCGTCACTACACAACGGAACTGCAGACTGCTCATATCCGCATTCGTGGAAACGGATAATGTCTTTGTATTAGCGCCGGTCTGGCCGGAATTCGCCCATGCGTACGACGCGTTCTTGCGATATTGCCACTGATAGGAAAGCGTTCCCTTACCGGATGCTTCCACGGAAAATGTAGCCTTCGTTCCGGCGGTCACGCTCCGGCTCGTCGGCTGCTTCGTAACGGAAATACCGGGGGTTGCGATCGTAACTTTGCCATCGACTCTGTTCAGCTCATACATGCGCTGGATCATCTCGATGATTTCTGTTTTTGTTGCCTTACCGAGCGGGTCGATCCTGCGCTCCTCCTTCGGAGCTCCTGGCGCACCCTTTCCTTCCATGATGTGCCAGGTAGCCGCCCAGCAGACTGCTTCCCAGTGATCGTAATCCACATCATAGTAATCCATGAAATCATCCGAACGGCCGAAGTCGATGGATCTCTCCCAGGTCTTTTTGTATTCGGTGTAACGCATCAGCATCAGCATGAGATCCTGACGGGTGAGCCACTGGCCTACGCCGAAACGCTCGGATGCCATATGCGGATAGCCTGCGGCGATCGAGTTTGCCTCAGCCCACAGCAGGGCATTCGTGTACCACTGGCCGGGCTCAACGTCCGTAAAACGACTCGTCAGGCCGCTGACGCTCGGGCTTCCTGCCATCTGATATAAGGTCTGGATCATGGTCTCACGCGTGATCAGGTTTGTCGTATCCAGGTTCGGGTCATCCTCCGGGAACACATCCCAAATGTGTGATGTCGACGGTTTATTCTGGATCTTCACATCATTGTCCAGCCACAGATAGAACATGTTGTCTGTTCCGCCGTTGGAATCATCTCCGCCGTATTCAATGTGCCAAGACGTAGACTGATAAGCTTCCGCCGTCTTTATGCCTTCATTCAAGGTCTTCACGAGGAACGGATTATCCCCGATGTTGATGTTCGTGAAAATATTATATGCCGCATACAAAAAACGAAGTTGCGGATTGTGTGAAACATCCAGCGATGTGAGTGTATTATCCTGACACTGCAGGATCGTCAATTTCGGATTATGCGACAAATCGAGCGTCTTCAGGTTCTCACGGTTGTAACTGCAGATCAGTTTCGTAAGTTCCGGGTTCTTACTTACATCTACGCTCGTGCAGCCATTTGCCGCACAGTTATAGTACTGCAGCCCCGGCATGTTGCTGGTGTCTACATCGCCGAGGTCCGGGTTATCCCAGACATCCAGGCGCTTCATCTTCGGGTTATTCGAAAGATTGAGCGATTTGAAGTGATTGCGGAATGCATCCAGATGCTGAAGGTTCGGGTTATGGGTAACGTCCAGCGTATTCAGATCGCAATCGCCGACCATCAGATGCTCAAGCTTGTAGTTCTGACTTACGTCGATCTTCTTAAGCGGGTTGGAGTTCAGCTCCAGATAGGAGATCTCCTTATTATTCCGAACATTGAACGAGGTCAATTTACAATTATACGCATAGACCCACTCCAAATTCGGATTTACGGTGAAATCCAATGAAGTAAACAGGTTCTCAGAACACCAGATACCGGTCAGCAGTTTGTTCTGAGACAGATCCCAGTGGGAGATCTGGTTCTTCATGCAGTAGATACCACGCAGTTCCTTCAGGTACTCGATACCTTGTAAAGATTTGATACCCATGTCGACACACCAGAGATTTCTGGCATAGACGATCTCATCCGAGTCCAGGATCCCATTTTTATCCCGATCGAAATCGGCGGAAACAACGGCCCGGAAATTCGGATCGGGGAATGTCGACGAGTTGATTTTGACAGAGTCATAGATCTTACCGAATTCAAATTCGTCCGCGGCATAGACCTTCTCTGGCCCTGAGCCGAACGGAACGACTGTGTTCCCAAGCGTCAGCAGCGCCGCCATACAGGCCGCCAAAGCCTTGGAAAACCTTCCATTTCCTTTTCTCATTTTCTCTTTTCCTCTTTTCTTTTTTGTTTTCCCTCTGCGTTTTTTCTTCTTTCCTTCCGGGGGTTTTCCACTTCCCCGGGCAGTCACACACATAGTTTTCTTTTTGCACACTTCGACGCGTAAATTCTACCACATGTCCTCCGGATGTTCCATTCTAAGCCCCTAAACGTCGGTTTTTGCTTGCAAATAATCATTCTGAAACAAAAAAACACGACCACGACGGATATTCCGTCGTAGTCGTGCTGACCATTATCAGGATCGTTTTGGTTCCTTCCCGAAACCGGGATCCTAGTGATGGATAATGCCGGGATCTGCACCGATCACATTCACTCCCGAATCACAAGTCACTTTTGTTAATGCCTTGTTATTCGTCAGATCCAGCTCCGTGATCTTATTATTTTCACAGTCCAGATCTACCAGTAGCGTGTTGGCGCTTACATTCAGCTGCTTCAGTCTATTGCCCTGACAGTGCAGGTATTTTAAATTTTTATTGTTTGAAACATCCAGTTCCTCCAAAATGCCGTTATAGACATACAGCGACTCCAGTCCGGTCATTCCCGACGTATTCAATGTCGTGATCTTAGTATCTGCGCAATACAGCGTCTGAAGCTTCTTGTTATTGCTCAGGTTCAGTGTTTCCAGCGGATTAAAGCTGCAATCGATCATATTCAGATCCGAGCAACCGCTCACATTCAAAGAGGTCAGATGCGCACCTGCACAGTCCAGTTGCTTCAGTTTCACGTTTCTGCTCAGGTTTAAGGATATCAAAGGATTAGAATAGCATGTAAGGCCCCACAATTCCGTGAAGAATTCAATGCCCTGAAGATTGGCGATACTCTTGCTGTGGACATCCATGTAGTTCACCGCGTTCCGTTCTTCCGTACTAAGGCATTCGTCTCCGTCTTTATCATAGTTCGTCTGAACGAACTCTCTGAAGCTGTCATCCGGGAAATTCTCGGAATTGATCGGGATATCGCCGAGCGTCACGAGTATGGATGCTGCATCCGAATACACCTTCTGACCGTTGGCATCCGTTATCACGCAACGGAAATACCAGCCATTCAAGCCTAATTTCGACGCTACCGAGAGGGTCGCCGTCTTCGCTCCGGTCTGGCCGGAATTCGACCAGGTGCCCGAAGTGCCTTTACGGGACTGCCACTGGTAGGAAAACGGAGCCTTACCGGCTACCGCTACGGTATATTCCGCAACATTGCCGACGACTACGACTGCATTTTGGGGCTGTTTTGTGATCTTAGGCAATACTCTCAGTGTTGCAGCTTTGGAGGCCGATTTCTGACCGTTGCTATCCGTTACGACGCAGCGGAACTGCCAGCCATCCAGGCCTGCTAATGCTTTTACCGAAAGTGTCGTTGTCTTCGCGCCGGTCTGGCCGGAGTTCGACCACTGCGCCGAAGAATTCTTGCGGGACTGCCACTGGTAAGTCAGGGGGGCTTTTCCGCTGGCTGCTACGGTGAATTTCGCCGTGCCGTCTACGACCACGCTCGCATCCGCGGGCTGGGAAGTGATCTTCGGAACGATAGAAAGTGTTGCCGCACCGGAAACCACCGTCTGACCGGCAGCATCCTTAACGACGCAGCGGAACTGCCAGCCATTCAGGCCTGCGACCGTATTGACCGTAAGCGTTGCTGTTTTCGATCCGGGCTGACCGGAGTTCGACCATGTTGCGTCTGCATTCTTGCGGGACTGCCACTGATACGTATACGGTGTCTTGCCGATCACCTGTACCGAAAACTGAGCCGTAGCACCTGCTGTCGCACTGGCATTCTTCGGTTGCTCTACGAACGATAACTTAACATACAGCGTTGCTGCGTTCGAGTGGACTCTCTGTCCGTTACTGTCTGTTACGACACAGCGGAACTGCCAGCCATGCAGGCCGGCGATCGAATTCACCAAAAGGGTGTCGGTCTCCGCTCCGGGCTGGCCGGAGTTCGTCCATGTTGCATCTGCATTCTTACGGGACTGCCACTGATAAGTCAGCGTGCCGGCTCCCGTCACGGCGATATTAAATCTCGCCGTGGTTCCTGCCGGAGCGTAAGCATCCGTCGGTTGCGTATCGATCTTCGGTCTTACGGTCAATGTAGCCGCATCGGAATATACTTTCTGGCCGTTACCGTCCGTTACGACACAGCGGAACTGCCAACCATGCAGGGTCGCGCCAGCATTTACCGACAGCGTCTTGGTATCCGCGCCGCTCTGCCCGGAGTTCGACCAAGAGGTCTTTTCATTCTTACGGGACTGCCAGCGATAGGTCAGCGTGCCTGTCCCGGTTGCCGTAACCGTAAACTTTGCAACTGAACCGATCTCTACCACCTTATCTGACGGCTGGCCCGTAATGATCGGGCCGGGTATGCTTTCCGCCCGGACGGTCTCTGTAAGCCCTGCCATCGGAAGCAGAACCGCGAGCAAAACCGTAGCCAGCCAAACCGCCAAACTTCGTCTTACAATTCTTTTATGCATGTCATTTTCCTCCAAGTGACCGGATCCAGAAACAACCATCCGTCACATTTTTTTTCATTATTTCACGGTCAATGTCGCTTCTTTCGACGGTATCGTGTTTCCGTAAGCATCTGTTATGATGCAACGGAACTGCCATCCGTTTAAGCCTGCCAGTGTACCCACCTGAAGCGTCGCTGTCTTCGCACCCGGCTGACCGGAATTCGACCACTGCGCCGAAGAATTCTTTCTCGACTGCCACTGGTACTTCAGCGGAGCCTTACCGTATGCCTCTACGGTGAATTTCGCCGTAGTGCCCACC
>JAFYZH010000015.1 GCA_017548765.1 Lachnospiraceae bacterium
CGACCACACAACTGGCGCTGTTTCTGTAACTGGTTTCACAGATGCAACCCTTGCTACAAAGTTCTGCACCGAGATGCACACTTCTCTTTACGGAACATCTACCGCTACCAAGAAGTTCAAGTCTAAGGCTTACAGCGGCACAATCACAACCACAACTGCTACTTACACATGGAACGGTGCTCTTTACACCTGGACCAAGAGCGTTGTTAACGGTATCGTTGACTCCAAGTACGAGACCGCTCAGACCACGTGATAATAGCTCAGGCTTAATCATAATATAGGTTGAACATAAAAGACCTCTTATCGGCCCTACCGATGAGAGGCCTTTTTCTTCTTGTGTTTCCGGATCTGATAGAGGAGCGGTCCGCGCAAGGTATATAGTCATAACCGATATTGACCACGTTCGCACGTTTTTTCGCCCACTGACATAAAGTGTCTTGCGAACGAAGTGAGGCCGTGATATAAGATAGGTGTCTGATGAACAGTATCAGCGTTTCTGATTCTGTTTCGAGTTCGGCCCGGAAGACCGACGTGATAGACGGTAGCAGATGGATCTGCATGTGAAAAACGATCCCCACGTTTTGAAACATGTCTATACACGAAAGGGATTGTATACATGAATAAGAAAGATGGAGGTTTTTCGCTGGTTGAACTGATCGTCGTCGTCGCGATCGTAGCTGTGTTGTTAGCTATTTTGATGCCGAGTTATATCCGGTATGTCGAGCATTCTCGTATTCGCCATGATGATGCCGTGATCACTAATATCCAGAAGGCTGCTAATGCACTGGTAGTGGATGATAAGTTTTATGAGTCGATCACAGGGGATGTAACAGTTTATATTGATAATCAAGGGGTGGCTTATCAATTAAACGGTGTTGTCGTAGCAGACGCGGGAGAGTTCCTGGATGAGATAAATACCACTGTATACGGAACTACGACTCCGACCGGTGGATTTACTTCAAAAACATTTACCGGAACTTCAGGCTTGACGATCTGCCTGCACTATGATCCGACTTTACTCGCATACGTTACGGAGTATATTAATTTTCCGGATCTCAGCATTTATCATCAGTAAATATATTATAGACATGGATCGCCCGATAGTAGGATAGGAGCCTTGCATGTGTAAATAAGTAAGGGTATGTAAAACAGCCTCCACGCTTGCGTGGAGGCTGTAAGTGTTTTTTGGATAGATCAACACACGATTACAAACGAAGAGATACATTGACATAACATGGGTTGTATGTGATGCCTCTGCTGTGCTATAGATAGAGTAGGTTTCTATAGTTATCAAACATAAGGAGGTAAGCTATGAGACGAAATAATAAAGGTTTTTCTATGGTCGAGTTGATCATCGTTGTTGCTATGCTGGCGATCCTGATGGCTCTTTTGGCTCCTCAGTATATTCGTTATGTTGAGAAAGCTAAGATCCGTGAGGATGATGCGATCGTAAAGAGCTTGATCGATGTGATCATGCTCACGGTAGAGGACAGCGAAGCATATGATTCCCTTTCAAACGGCGCTACTCCCGTCTTCTCGATGGATGCGAACGGAGCCATTTCGGTCACGGGGTGGGATGCTGCCACGGAAGCAAAATTCCAGAGGGAAGCATACGCGGTATTGTATGGAAGTACGTCTCCGGAGGCCAGATTCAAGTCTAAAGAATTCAAGACGTTTCTTTCCGGTAATAACATCCAGCTGACCTATACGTATAATGCAAATACGATGGTATATAAGATCCTTACGATCTCGGTTCCGGCGAATTCATCATTTGCTAATGAAAACGCACCGACATAATGGATGAAAAGTTGGATTTTATAGGCCTAAAGGGTAGAATCGGACAGGATCGACGGGAAATGACGATGCTTTGGAAATGTAACCTCCGAAAATCATCTGAAAGTATTAAATTTTTCGAAAATATTGCAGATTCTGTTTGATATTTAATACCCCCTGTGCTATAATAAAGTATAAAAAGGATTAGGGGGTAGTAGGCATGTCGGAAGGACAGTTGCTTATCGCAGGCTTTGTGATCGCCGGGGTGTTGGGTTTACTGATCGGAAGTTTCTTAAACGTCTGTATCTATCGTATTCCCAGAGGCGAAGGCATCGCATTGGAACCTTCTCATTGCCCACACTGCAAGACGAAGCTTCATTGGTTTGAGCTGATCCCGTTATTTTCCTGGATCGCACTCAAAGGGAAGTGCAGGACTTGCAAGCACCCGATCTCGAAGCAGTATCCCATCGTGGAAGCGACTAACATGCTTCTGTACCTCTTGGTATTTTGGGTATGCGGCTTTCAGCCGGTCACCATTTTGTACTGTCTGTTGGCATCCGCATTGCTGGTTCTGTCCGTGATCGACTTCCGGACGTTCGAGATCCCGTTCGGCATTAATCTTTTTATCGGAGCTTTGGGACTGTGTGCATTGGCCCTCGATTATGAGAACTGGCTGCTGTACGTGATCGGCTTCTTCGCCGTATCGGTTCCGCTCTTACTGGTTTCGCTCATCACCCGCGGTCGCGGCATCGGCGGCGGTGATATAAAACTGATGGCTGCTGCAGGGCTTCTCATCGGTTGGAAAAACATTTTACTTGCATTCTTTTTGGGATGCATCATCGGTTCCATCATTCATTTGACCCGGATGGCTGTTACAAAAGCCGGAAGAGTATTGGCGCTGGGACCGTATCTGTCGGCAGGTATCCTGTTGGCGGCGCTTTGGGGAGGGACCTTCCTGGAGTGGTATTTAGGGATGTTCCGCGAGTAACGGGCGCCCGAGGAGGAGACTCCTCGAAGAAGGATGATGCATACCGCCTTGTGATGCAGGATGCGGGTGCAAAAAATGGAGGTTACGTATGGCAGGAAAAGTCATAAGTATTGAGATCGGAAACGTTCTCACAAAGGTGTGCGAGATGGATTATCGCTCAGCGAACGCTAAAGTCTACAACAGCTTTACGTTCGAAACGCCGAAGGGGACCATCGAAGATGGCTACGTGAAAGAGGCGGATGAATTCATCGACGTATTGCATGCAAAACTGGCTTCAAACCAGATCAAAACGAAGAAGGTAGTATTCACGGTATCTTCCAGTAAGATCGCTACGAGAGAGGTCTTCTTGCCTCTGGTATCCAGAGACAAGATCATGTCTATGGTACGGGCAAATGCATCGGATTATTTCCCGATGGACATCTCTAACTACTACCTGACCTATACCGTACTTGAGAAGGCGGTATCCAGTGAAGAAAAGAAACTGAAGTTGCTGCTTATCGCAGCTCCCCTCGACATGATCGAAGCATATTTCGATCTGGCCAGAACCATGGGCCTCACGATCGTTACCATCGATTATGCCGGAAACTCGATCTTCCAGGTCCTGAAGGACATGAAGACCCAGGGAACCAGCATCTCCATCCACGTAGGTGAAACCAATACCTATGTAACGATCTTGGAGAACGGTGTCCTGAACCTTCAGAGAGTTGTATCGTATGGTGCTAACAGTGCAGTCGAGACATTGCTCTCGATCGACAAGTATCGTTACGACGAGACCATGGATGAACAGAAAGCTTATGAGCTCTTTATGAGCCAGCAGCTGATCAACACGGTTATTCCGGAGGATGATAACTCCCGTGAGCAGGAGATCCTGACCGAGGATGAGAAGATCCGTAATGAGGTTACCGAGTCCCTTCGTTTCCTCCTCGGAAACATCGTCCGTGTTATCGACTACTATATGTCGAAGACACCGGGTGCCCGGATCGACATGATCTTCCTGTCCGGTATCGGCGCTGAGTTCCGCGGTATGCGCGAGCTCTTCTCCTTCGAGATCGGAAGCGCTGTTAAGTCCGTGACGGCTCTGCCCGGAACGAGTTACAATCCGACAGGTGGCGCTGACTCTTGTGCAGTTATGCTCCCTGCAGTCGGAGCTACAAAGGGTTCTATGAACCTGATGCCTGAAGTCTTCAAGACGAAGAAGGTTAAGAATGACTCGATGTTGGTTCCCGTTGTTGTCTGCCTGGCAGGTATCGTTGGTGCAGTAGCAATGTGGTTCTACGGCAGCTTCACTTACGACCAGAAGGCCAATGAAGTAGCTGAACTCGAGATCGAGAAGAAGCAACTCCAGGATATCGATGATCTTATCGTTGCGTATAATGATACACAGACTACGTTCGATAAGTTCATGACCATGTATAAGACCACAAGGAATCCGAACCAGCTTCTCGTAGATTTCCTCAATGAGATGGAAGTTAAGATGCCGACCAGTTTCGAAGCATTTAAGATGCACGTGTCAGAAGAGGGTGTATCGTTTGAGATCCATTGTGCAAACAAAGCGGATTTAGCTGAGATCGTTCAGCAGTTCCGCTCGTTTGATACGATCCAGATCATCGGGCTTTCTACCGTTGAAGAGCATGAGAAGATGACAACAGAACCCGAGACGATGGGTTATGTGATCGACGAGAACGGCGAGACGATCCCCTTCTACACGATGGCTGAGACCACAGAGGCTGTGATCGAGACTGACGAGAACGGTGAGACGATCGAACCTACCACGGCAGAGCACATTTTGGAACTGACCATCACCTGTGTATACAAAGATGCAAGCGTTATCTTTGGCGACACGGTTGCAGAGACAACAGCAGCGCCCTCGGCGGCAGCAGCTCAGTAAGGGGGTGTAGGTCATGAGAATAACCAAAAGAGATATTAAAGTCATTTTGCTTTTGATCGGTATTCTGAGTGCGTTCATCACCTATCAGTTCTACCTCAAGTCGAAACTGGATGATATCGAACAGAAAGAAAACGAGATCACGAAGTTGCAGACGGAGATCAAAGAGCTGAAGGCAAAGAAACAAAATGAAAAGCTGTATCGTACGAAGATGGGCGAATGGGAAAAAGAAGTTACCGAAAAAGAGAAAGAGTTCCCTGCAGACCAGTGGTACGAGGATGGCATCCTGTTCCTGAACTACATGGAGCAGAGACATAACCTCTACGAAGAAGAGGAGATGAAGATCTACTTCAACCGCTATGAGATCAAAGAGGCGGAAGAGATCGATGTCGTTAACGGAAAGATGAGTAAGCTCGGTCGCCGTATTGCTCTGGCTGATGCTACTACCTATGCCGAGTTCATTTGTGATTACGCTTCTCTTAAGGAGTTGGTAAACGTAATCTATGCAAATAAAGATACAAAGCGCATGATCCGTAGCATGAACATTGAAGTCAAGAAAGGCACTTACTTGCCTTTGGATGGCGATATCAATTTCAGTTCCTTCGCTATTCAGGATCTGAATAACAAAGAACTTGCTCCTTACACACCGGTTCCCGTTCCCGGATATGAGAAGATCTACGATGCTACTGTAAAACAGACAGGCGAGTATGTTCCTGAAACTATCGTATCTACCGATCCGGATACAGGCGAAACAAAAGTTGAATATGATGACATTGTCGGTATTGATTGCGTATTTGGCGATCTTTCACCGGAAACTACAGAAGAAGAAACCAGTTCGGAAGCAGTTCGCTAATTTCGAACACAGTTCTTTCCCGGCGGCGGGACGAATACTCCCGCCGCCCATGGAAAGATATCAAGAAAAAATACAAGAGATCTATGAATTTGGAAAATACGTCGTATTAAGGGTATGACGATGACATATATAGGAATATGTGTAAAAAAAGGAGAGGATAGTATGGTGGAGAGAAAGAAGAAAAACAGTGGTTTTACCTTGGTTGAACTGGTTGTGGCGGTTGCCTTGTTTGCAATCGTTATCGGACCCTTGTTCCGTGCATTTTCCAGTTCGATCCAGGCAAATTCACGAGCGAGAGGAGTGCTGAAGGCGACCAGTATGGCTCAGTCGGTTCTGGATAACCTGGAGCGCTACAGTGTTAAGACGTTAAAGGATGATATGAATCTAAACGATGTTCCGGGTAATCTGCTTCCGGTCAGCGGCGTGACTTCCTTTAGCCGGACTTTTCATGATACGGATGAGGTTAAATTTGTTTTCCAGCATGTTCACTATCAGGATATGACATTTAATATCGTCGCCGATGTAACGAAGGGCGGGGCTGCAAACACGAATAAGACGAATAATTATTTTATGTATGCTGCCGATGTTTATGTTTATCTTGATAAGGGACCTGGCGCAACTATGACAGGTGATTATCTGGTCCATTTAAGAGGATCTGTGCAAAATAAGGATTGATGTGGGAGGTAACAGTATGAAACGATTAAGGAAAGATAACCGTGGTGCGGCACTTATCACCGCGGTGATTACGATCATGTTTATAGCTATACTGGGAACGACGTTGCTCTCCGTATCCTATTCAAACCTGATCATGAAGAAAAACAACGTGAGAGCCAAGGATAATACCTATACGGCAGAGATGGCCATGGGTGAACTTCAGTCGGTTCTTCGTTCGAAGGATGATCTGAATGGCGTTTTAAATTTGCTTGGTGACACTTCTAAAGTTAATAAAACCACTAAGACGTTTTCGGCATCTGCTTTTTACCCGATGGCTGCTTCCGAGGCAAATTCATCTGATGATCAGGTCGTGATCACTTATGAAGATCTGGATGAGTCTATTCCGAATACGATCATCCTCAGAGGTGTAACCGCTTCCAGCGTTGTCGATGGTTTTGAGTCGAATGTTAAGACCGATATCACCATTACGGCTTCCTCCGGTGGCCGCTATAATCTCGATATCAACGATTTCAGTATTCTGTGTGACCAGGATTTTTCCATGGATGATGAAACACAGATGCGTGCAACGAATTCGCATGTTTACGGATACCTGTATTGCGGAAGAAAATCTTCTACAGATGCTACTGCTATGCAGCTGATCAGCAATAGTACGCTGAACATCATTTCCGAAGCAGCGATCATTAATGGTGATGTAGTTATAAAGGATAATGCAGTTCTTCATATTTTGGGTGGTACCTGTATCATAACGGGTAGCGTAAAACTTTCCGGCAATGCGACTTTGATCGTTTCTTCTGATTGCAAGATCTCCGGAAATATTACGAAAACTGGTTCTTCACGTGTTATCGGAGCTGCAAATATTACGACCAATACCGGTTTGAGTGTCAATTCTGCATTGGAGGATGGAACGGTTACGAAAGGTCTCTATCGTGATTTCTCGGTTTGGAACTCAAGCGGATCCACTCCGATCCAGAACCTGAATGTAGGTAAAAACCTGTATAGAGAAGATTACAAAAAATCGGCAACTACTTCCATCGGCGGTCAGAATTATACAGCGTACTTATTCCTTCATAAATTGGATTCAGGACAGACCTTCAACGGTTTTACCAATACTCTTTTCATCTCGAGTGCAAGGATCAAAGTTCAGTCCGGTAACTATTATAATTCTACCGTGATCACTCCCGGTAGAGTACTTATGGCAGTACAGAAACAATATGTAACGACCCAGATGGATCCCGGTGTATATCAGCAGCTTCGTCAGTTAAGCGTTCCTGCAATTAAGTTGTCGGATGCAACTGAGATCACGAATCCCAAGAAATATATTCCGGGTACGAGTTATTCAGCTTCTCCGAACCTGAAGTTTGACGATATTCTCTATCCGAGAGATACTACTTCAAACTTCCTGAGTAATCTGTTTAATGTAGCAAATCCGGGCGGTGGCTCTAAGAAGACATCTGTAAAGGTTTCAAACTGGCGTATTAATGAATATGATTGATGAAACAGGCAATAAATAAGGAGGGACATATTATGTCAGTAGGTGCAAAAAACAAACGCAATGCCGGCTTCTCCTTAGTTGAGTTAGTTGTCGTTGTTGCGATCATCGGTGTATTGATCGGGGTCATATCGATCACGTATTCAATAGTCGGCAGGGGAAACGCAAAATCATTTGCAACGACATTGAAGTCAACGTTGGCGACGGCTCGTAGCGACACAATGGGCCGTGTAAAGGATACATATGATCTTATCGTTACTTGTAATGCGGACAGCACCGTCGATGTTAGGATAGGCGCTACCGGCGCTCGTCATCGCATCGGTACAGCGAAACTTCCGGTTAGGGTTTATACTTCCGGTCTGAGCTATACATTTTCACCGGGAATGGAGTTAAATATCATTTTCTCCAAATCGACAGGTGGAGTTAAACGTGTTTATTTCACCTCTAATGCTTCTGTCGATCCATTTATGGGTGGTAGTGAGATAGTTTTTGAGTGTGGTCAGCAGTCTGGAACCCATTACGATGTTCATGTTGTACGTTCAACCGGTAAGGTTTATATGAAGTAAGGAAGGAGGCAGTTATGAATAATAAGAACATACTTAAAGATAACAAAGGTTTAACGCTTATTGAGCTCTTAGTTTCATCTGCGATCCTGCTTTTGGTCATCTCTGCTTTTCTAAGCATGTTGGCATCCGCAGCAAAGATGTTTTCAAGGGGAAGTCGTGATCTGGATGTTCAGGAAGAAGCTCAGATCGTTACAAACCAGGTCGAGGCTCTTCTGTCCGATTGTGAGGTTTATGCAGGTCAGGTAGGCAATTCGATCTATATCGTTGATAGAGATGTTGTTCATGTGGTTTCTGAAGAAACCGACGGAGTTTTCCTTTCTACATTTAATAATGCATTGTCAGAAGATGACAATACTGCAGCGAATGTAAAAGCGCTTCTTGCATCGAATCCGAACTCTATAAAGGGCGGCAGCACCGGACGGGCACTCCTGTCTAACCGTCTTCAGGGATTATCGTTAAATACCGATAAACTTGAATCGGATAATGTTGTATATCTTTCCATGAATTATAAGAATTTGGAGAGAGAAGTCGGAGTTAATCAGAGCGTATTTTTAAGAAATAAACCTGGCACCAGCATCAGCGGCGGTGACACAAATCCGATCGAAAATGATTATGATGCAGAACTTTTGGTTCTTCGTTATAAATCTTATAACCTCAAGACATTGTTTGGTATTTCTACTGTTACCGGAAAATCCGGTGCAGACGCAAATTGCTATGAGGTCAGTGAAATCGGTATCTTGAAGATCAAAGATAATGTATCTACCAGCGCTGCTTCTGCAGGCGGATGCATCGTAAAGTGCGTTAAGGGTGGTGCAGAGTATAAGATCCGTCTTTCCTTTGATGCTGTAGCTGTTGGACTTGGCGGTGATGATGCTCAGATCTCTGTAGTTCGTCTTCAGGATGTTGAGCAAGTTTGTGATTATGTTTCGATCAAGGGTTTTGACACACATTCCAGTGATGTTAAGTATACCATCAACATGCGTGTAGGCCAGAGCCTTACGACCGGATATCTTGAAAAGAAGAGCCCTGATAAGATCTCTCTTACCGGAGGAAACGGCACTAAAGTTGACGCTCTCGAAGGTGATTTCAATGTTAGCGGAAAAACATTTAAAGGCGTTTTCAGATTTTGCTTGGATGATCGTTCCACACATTTGATCTTCCGTCAGCTCAGCCAGAGTACTGAACAGGGTAAGGGTTTGGTAGCTCTCTATACGATCGATGTATTTTATAAGAACACTTTACTTGGTACTGCTAAGGTAAACGTCAGATATCCGAACTAAGGGATCTGTCGTAAATGGAAATTTGAAAACCGCTACTCTCAAATCGAGAGTAGCGGTTTTTTTACTTGAAGATGGAATTAAGTTGTGGTATACTTTTCCTTGCGTACGTTCATTATGTGTATGAACATTTTTTTGGCTCCCATGAGCCGGCAAGAGGAATTTTTTATGAACGCCTATAGTATATTGCTTCTTTCATCCTGTGTATTTACCTTTGTTTTTTTGATGACTCTCGATACTTTTCTAGAAAAGAAAAGACGAAAGATGGGAAACCTTTCAAAAAGGATCCCTGTTCGTTTTTTTGTTGCTCGAGGGTTTACTTACCTGGCATTTATGCTTGGGACAGGTATTCTGGTCGCGACTATTTGGATGAGGCAGAACTTCAAAGAAACGGACCTTGCGTCTTTGTTCTTTCATATGCATGTACAGCTTACCAGTACCGATATTAAAAATATCAGAGGACTCTATAAATGTCTTTCTCTTCTCATTCCACTCGGGTCACTCTTTTTGAGTCTGTTGGGTAAGTTATGGTCTTATATCTTTGTTGTTGGCTTGCGACCTCATCGGATCATCTATAATTTGGTGCGGGCTCTGGTCATTATCGCTTATCCGATCATTTCGATTTGCGTTATATGTTCGTATTTTAAGGTTATTCCATATATTAAACAGAGACTTGATTCGACATCGATCTATGAAGACTATTATGTCGATCCGAAGACGGCTAAGGTAACATTTCCGGATAAGAAAAGGAACTTGATCTATATCTATTTAGAGTCGATGGAGAACTCCTATGCCCTCCCTGAATATGGCGGAGTATCCGAGCTTGACTTGATTCCGGAATTAACCGAGTTATCTGTTAAATATGAAAATTTCGGCGACAGAGGCAGTAAGATTTTGCATGGCCCTACACCGGTCACGCAGAATGCCTGGACCATGGCTTCCCTGGTCGGTCAGACCTGCGGCATTCCGATCAATTTCGGCTTTGATTCAGCCATGATGGGAGAGGGGGTAGATGAATACCTTCCCGGTGCATTTAACCTCGGTGATATGTTGAAGAGAGAAGGTTACGACCTCTGTTATATGGTTGGATCCGATGCCCGCTTTGTGGCGATGGACGTGTTCATGCGCAAACATGGAGATTATCAGATCCGCGATTATTACTATTATCGCGATAATCATCTGATTCCTCAAAACTACTTCGTTTGGTGGGGCTTAGAGGACTATAAATTGTTAGAGTTTGCTAAGGATTATCTGACGGAGGCGAGTGCTTCCGATAAACCGTTTGCACTTACGTTGATGACGATGGATACGCACTTTATGGACGGATATAAATGCGAACATTGTGAGGATAAATTTCCGAAGCAATATGACAACGTTATCGCCTGTTCGTCGAAATTAGTCTCTGCCTTTGTAGAATGGGTGCAACAGCAGCCGTTTTATGAGAACACGACGATCGTTGTGATCGGTGATCATCCGACTATGGATAGTCGTTACTACAATGAACTCAAATATGTGACGGATGATTACGTTCGGCGTAATTACATAGCGGTGATAAATTCTGCGGTTGAGAATCCATGCGATACAGCGCGTTTATATCAGGTGATCGATATGTATCCGACCACGATCGCAGCCTTAGGCGCGAAGATCGAAGGAGAGCGTTTAGGGCTGGGCACGAACCTGTTTTCAACAAAACCGACCCTCTATGAGGAACTCGGGCAGGATTACTTTGATACGGAGATCATGAAGAACTCCTCGTTTTACAACAAGAAGCTGGCAGGCTTCGACCGATAATTCATAAATATCCGGGTGAGGATCCTCATCCGGATATTTTACATGTTTTTTACATATACTTTCTATGTTCTTTACATTCTGTCGATATAATACCTCTGTGATAGATCATAAGTGAAAAGGTATTCTCGGAGGATTTTATGAAGTTAGAGAATGTGTTAGGCTTGATCGGTGGTTTGGCTCTGTTTCTGTTCGGCATGAACCTGATGGGTGAGTCCCTGAAGAAACAGGCCAGCGGACGATTAAAGAATGTATGGACGACGTTGACGACCAGTACGTTTAAAGGCTTTTTACTGGGCCTGGTCGTAACCATCGTTATCCAGTCCTCGTCCGCTACGACGGTCATGGTCGTTGGTTTTGTTAACTCCGGTTTTATGACATTGCAGCAATCGGTCGGCGTCATCATGGGTGCGAACCTCGGCGCATCGATCACGAGCTGGATCCTGGCCACTTCGCAGTTTGAAAACGCGGAAAGTGCTCTTTGGATCTTGAATTTCTTAAAACCTTCATTTTTCATGCCGATCCTGGCTTTCGTCGGTGTTCTGTTTTACATGTTCATCGGTAAGGGACGGAAGAAAGACCTCGGCTCCATCCTGCTCGGCGTTTCGGTCCTCCTCTATGGAATGGAAGCGATGTCTACGGCGGTTCATCCGCTCGCTGAGATGGAAGGTTTCCGGAACCTCATGGTGAAGTTCTCCAATCCGTTGCTCGGACTCTTCGTCGGTACTGCTGTAACCGCACTGATCCAGAGTTCCGGCGCATCTGTCGGTATCTTGCAGGCATTGTCCACGACCGGAGCGATCTCGTATGGAACCTCCATACCGATCGTCATGGGTCAGAATATCGGTACTTGTGTCACGGCGATGATCTCATCCGTCGGTGCGACGAAGAATGCGAAGAGAGCCGCATGGATCCATTTGTATTTTAACGTTATATCTGCCGTCGTTTTGCTTAGTGCGTATGCGATCGTCTCCAATATGGTACCGATCCCGATATTGGAAAAGGCAGCCGGCCCGGTCGGCATCGCGGTCGTACATACTGTATTTAAATTGATCGCTTTGGTACTGTGGATGCCGTTTACAAAGCAACTCGTTAAACTGGCTGTAAAAACGGTTCCGGATGCGAAGAGCGAGGAGAAGATCGAAGTCCTCGACGAACGTCTTCTGGATACCCCGTCCGTTGCATTGGATCGCTGCCGTGAGGCTACGAATAACATGGCAGTGCTGGCGTGTGACACGCTCGCGATCTCCCTGGACCTTTTGTCAAACTACACGGAGAAGGTTGGAAATACGATCCGCGAAGGCGAGGAAGAAGTCGACCACTACGAAGATATGCTCGGTACCTACCTGGTTAAGCTTTCCGGACGTAATATGACGGAAAATGACAGCCGTGAAGTTACGAAATTGCTGCATATGATCGGTGATTTCGAACGTATCAGCGACCATGCCGTAAATATCCTCGAGACCGCGCAGGAGATCGCGGATAAGAACCTCTCTTTCTCGGCAGAGGCGACGCAGGAACTCGACACGATGACACGTGCCGTCCTCGAGATCCTGAACATGACATTGACCGCATTTACGACAGACGACCTCGCTTTAGCGCTTCATGTAGAGCCTTTAGAGCAGACGGTGGACTATCTTAAGTCTGCGATCAAAAAACGCCATGTACAGCGCTTACAGCGCAATGAATGCACCATTGAGATGGGCTTTATACTGGCGGACATCCTGACGAACCTGGAACGTGTTTCCGACCACTGTTCGAACGTCGCTCTGTGTATGCTTGAGATCGCGCAGGACAGCCTGGAGATGCACGAATACCAGCAGAAGATCCGCGACAACGATATCAGCAACTACAATCGTACTTACGACGAATACATGGAGAAATACAAGCTTCCGGAAAGAGGAGAGGGCGCGAAGGTGATGCCTGCAGAAGCAGCAAAGCCGGCGCCGGCCGAGGCCTGATGTTTTGAAAGTTTCGTTCATATAATCATTTAGAGTATTTGAGGCCTGTGGCTAACGAGGAATCGTTTTGCCACAGGTTTTTTTGTTTCCCTGAACTCCTTACAAATCTCTTAAAGCTTTCGGTGCTGCTTCGCCCTTTCTTGCAAATATCGCCCGTTTTTGCTATAATGATACAGGCGGGTCGAAAGCCTGCTTTATTGTGATGTACGGCGCACGATATGTGGCGCCGCAGTTGGGAGTTTTTTATGATTTTGAACAATATTCTGGAGGCGATCGGCCATACGCCGCTGGTGCGCCTCAATCGTATGGTGGGACCCGATAGCGCGCAGGTCCTGGTGAAGTTTGAAGGCTTGAATGTGGGTGGCTCGATCAAGACGCGGACGGCTTACTGCATGATCCGTGACGCAGAGAAGAGAGGCCTCATCACGAAGGACACGATCATCGTGGAACCGACGAGCGGAAACCAGGGCATCGGCCTGGCACTGGTCGGAGCGGTGAAGGGCCTGCGTACGGTCATCATTATGCCGGACTCGGTCAGCGAGGAACGCCGCAAACTGGTAGAGCACTACGGGGCGGAAGTCATCCTGATCCATGATGACGGCAACATCGGCGAATGCATCGACGAATGCGTAAAGACAGCCCTTCGAATGAAGGCGGAAGATCCGAACGTCTTCGTGCCGCAGCAGTTTGAAAACCCTGCGAACCCGCGTGCGCATCGTCATCATACCGGCGTGGAGATCTTAGAGCAGGCTGAGTGTGAGATCCATGGTTTCTGCTCGGGTATCGGAACCGGCGGTACGCTTACCGGCATCGGTGAAGTGCTTAAGGCACAGAACCCGGATATCGAGATCTGGGCAGTGGAGCCTGAGAATGCCGCCATCCTGGCCGGCGGAACGATCGGTACGCATCTTCAAATGGGTATCGGAGATGGTTTGATCCCGCCGATCCTGAACCAGAATATCTACAGTCATATTTACGTTGTCACAGACGAGGAGGCCATCTCAACGGCGCAGAACCTGGCGCGTATGGAAGGCATCCTGTGTGGCATCTCCAGCGGAACGAATGTTGCAGCTGCACTGCAATTGGCGAAGAAACTGGGCCCAGGCAAGACGGTAGTCACCGTCCTTCCGGATACGGCAGAGCGGTACTTCTCAACACCGCTGTTTGATGAAGATTACGTAAACAAATAATAAAGGCCCGGATAGGGCGGGTAGGTTCATTTGGTCATTGTGTGTATGACCGAACCTGAGAACAGGTATTAAGACGGGAAGAGATATGGGAGAGATAAAAGAGGTCGAAACTTCAGAAGAAGAGAAAATCGAAACTTCGGAAGAAGTGAAGATCGAAACTCCGAAAGAGGAGAAGATCGAAACGAGCGAAAAGAATAAGCCGGATCCAAAGCCCCTATTTAACACACGTGGAAAAAGAGGGGCCGGTTATCTTGCTTTGATCTTCGTGTTGTTTTACATATTTGCGATCCTCTTTAATGGAACGATGGAATACTATATGACGAATACAACGCAGAGATTCTCTCTCTACGTTTATTCGAATTATCTGTTGATCTATTTCTTCGAGCTTCCGCAGGATATCCTTTCCCTTCCGGACGTAGTAACACCTTCGTTCTATCATGCATACGCGATCATCTTATTTTTGTTGCTGTTGTTCTTTGTGTTTTTCATTTTCCAAAGAGGATATATAGCGATATTGACATCCGGAGTGTTGGGAATGATCTTATGCTACGCCAGCAAGACCAAATTTCAATACCGGAAGGAACTGTTGAATATTAAGGACCTCGCGCTTACGGAGGCGGCGGGAATGGCGAAAAACTACCTGAAATTCGATTTCGGGCTTCGTTTCTTCGCGTTGTTCCTTATAGTTTTGTTGTTTGCGACGGCGGCATTTTTTGCGGATCGTATCGTCCTCAAGGACCGAAAAGCGTTAACAACTAAGGAAAAGAAGATCTTTTGGGGCGTTCGCATCGGTCTGGGACTGGTCGTTGTGGTACTGATGTTTCACTTTCAATCCAGGGTCGATCAACACATCATCCTCGGAGACAGCACGAACCGTATGGTCCTGCTGACGGATAATCCGACAGACTACGTCGTGTATCACTTTTTCGAAGATAAGAAGAAGGTATATAATGCAGATGATGTCCGGACGAAGTATCAGGAACTTACGGAGAGACTGATACAGGAATACGAGGAAAATGATAAATACACGCCCATTTCCCCGGAGGATTATCCGAATGTCATCGTGATCATGAATGAGTCTTGGTGGCATATGGATGAGATCGACACCGATAAGATGTGGCTATCACAGGATCCTTTGGGACCGGTGAAGGGATTAGGCGAACAGTCTGCGTTAGGCAGGGCTGCAGTCGGGATCTACGGTGGCGGCACGGTGAGTTCGGAGATGGAGTTTTTGACTGGCTGGAACTTGAAATATGCGCAGAATTCCACGTCGATCTCCATTGAGACATCAAAGGTTAAGATCCATTCGATCGTAGATTACTTTAATTCGCTGGATTACGAGACCCGGGCGATCCACCCCTATTACGGCGGTTTTTACAGCCGGTATAAGGTATACAACAATCTGGGCTTTTCTCATATGACGTTTGAGCCCGATATGAAATACAAGTCCACATTCGACCGGTATATCAGTGATGAGGCCTTAGTCGACCAGATCATCTATGAATTTGAGAATAAAACAAAGGATAAGACATTTATCTTCGGCGTTTCGGTCGCAAACCATGGAATCCTTCTGGAGTATACGGAGCCGCTCAATAAAGACTATCCGTATGTGGTAGACATGAAGGAAGGCATTAACTGGGCGCCGACGAAAGCGTGGAGCGACAGCGAGCTTTTTTCCTTGCGACACTATGTTAACGGAACGTATGAAGCGAGCGCTGCATTTGCCAAACTGGTGAAGTATTTTGAAGAACAGGATGAACCGGTGATATTGGTCATGTACGGAGATCATTGCCCGGACTTCCCGGCCTGGAGGTTTTATGATCTGGGAGCCTTGAATAAGGAGATCGATGAAGACTGGTATCCGACCATGCTTCACCCGGGCTCTTCAGCAGATACGATCCACGATACGCAGACGCTTTACTCCGTACCGGTCGTATCCTGGAGCAACTGCCTGGATGATGCTGACATGGGAATGGACCTTTCGAATATCAGCGTTTTAGGCTCGAGGATCATTAAGAAGAGTAAGCTTCCGATGACAAAAATGGTTTTGCTGGAAGATTACTTTGAGAAATGCCTGGCGACTGACAGTCTGTTTTACATGATGGACGTGGAGCATAAAATAATCGATAGAACGACAAAAGAGATTGATGACAGTATATATATCAAGTCCATGCTTCAATACGATCAGGTATTCGGAGATGACGTGAGTAATGATGTATGGGTTCCGATGAAAGATTAACAGAGGAGATTTACATATGAAGATCATCGTAGTTGGCTGCGGTAATGTCGGTGGGGCACTGACGGAGCAGTTGGTGAAAGAGGGGCATAATGTGACCGTGATCGACGACACGAAGGAGTCGCTCGAAGCATTGGCCAATAAGTGCGATATCATGGGTGTGATCGGTGACGGCGCGAGTTATTCGACGCAGATGGAGGCCGGCGTTGCGTCGGCGGACCTGTTGATCGCGGTGACCGACTCGGATGAGGTGAACCTCTTATGCTGCCTGATCGCGAAGAAGGCCGGCGACTGTTCGACCATCGCGCGTGTGCGTAATCCGGTCTATAATCGTGAGATCGACTTCATTAAGGAGGAACTCGGTCTGTCCATGACCATCAATCCGGAGCTCGCGACGGCGCATGCGATCGCGCGGCTGCTTAAGTTTCCTTCGGCGATCTCGGTCGAGACGTTTGCGAAGGGAAAGGTCGAGCTTTCGAGTTTCAAACTCGAGGCGAAGAATGTCCTGATCGGCCTGACGCTGCGCGAGGTTTCCGCGAAGCTGGGATGCAATGTGCTGATCTGTATTGTTGAGCGTAATGATGAAGTCTTCATCCCCGGCGGTAATTTCACCCTGCAGGAGAAGGACGTCATCCACGTGGCGGCGACGCCGAAGAATATCGTGAAGTTTTTCCGTGCCATGGGTATGGCGACGAACGCGGTAAAGGACGCGCTCATCGTCGGCGGCGGTTCCACGACGTATTATCTGGCGCAGGAACTTTTGGGCAATGGTATCGCGACGAAGATCATCGAGCGGGATCCGGAGCGTGCGGACGAGCTATGCGAGCTGCTGCCGGATGCTTCGATCATCTGCGGCGACGGCGCGGACCGGAGCGTGCTTATGGAGGAGGGCATTGCCCGCGCGAGCGCGTTTGTCTCCATGACGAATTTGGACGAAGAGAACATCATGTTGTCGATGTTTGCGCGTAAGGTTTCGCAGGCGAAGGTCGTGACGCGCATTCACCGCATCTATTATGATGAATTGATAAAGACATTAGACGCGGGAAGTATCGTTTTCCCGAAGTTCACGACGGCGGAGGAGATCGTACGATATGTGCGTGCGATGTCGAACTCGCTGGGCAGTAATGTCGAGACGTTGTACCAGCTGGTCGATAACCGGGCGGAGGCGCTGGAGTTCTGGATCCGCGAGGCGTCGCCAGTGGTCGGCGTGCCGCTGTCGGAGCTGGCTTTGAAGGATAATCTGTTGCTGGCATGTATCAACCGTAAGGGGTCCATCCTGATCCCCGGCGGCCAGGATAAGATCATGGTGGGTGACACGGTCATCGTTATTACGACGCATACCGGCCTGCATGACGTGAAGGATATTTTGGAGGGTTAGTATGAATTATCCCATGATATTCTACATCCTCAGCCGCGTTCTTCAGTTCCAGGGCATATTCATGGCGCTGCCTTGCATTACGGCGCTGATCTATCGCGAGCATGAGGGGATCGCATATTTGATCGTAATGGCGGGGAGCCTGCTTCTGGGGACTCTGGGCCGTTACATCAAGCGGGGGCAGAAGGGCTTTTACGCGCGTGAGGGTCTGGTGACGGTCGCATTTGCCTGGATCCTGATGAGTCTGGTCGGCGCGCTGCCGTTTGTGATCAGCGGAGAGATCCCGTCGTTTGTCGATGCGTTTTTTGAGAGCATTTCCGGCTTTACGACGACCGGTGCGAGCATTCTGACGGATGTCGAGGCGATGAGTAAGACGGGGCTGATGTGGCGTTCGTTCACACACTGGATCGGCGGCATGGGCGTTCTGGTATTCTTGCTCGCGTTCCTGCCGATGACTGGCGGCTCGGATATGTATTTGATGAAGGCGGAGAGCCCCGGCCCTTCGGTCGGCAAACTGGTTCCGCGTATCCGTGAGACGGCGCAGATCCTCTACGGCATCTACATTTTCATTACGATCGCAGAGGTCGGTACGCTTCTCATCTTGGGAATGAGCGCGTTTGAATCGCTGGCGCTTTCGTTTGCGACAGCCGGCACGGGCGGTTTTGGTATCCTGAATTCGAGTGTGGGCGCGTACACATGGTCGCAGCAGAGTGCGATCACGATCTTCATGATCCTGTTCGGCGTGAATTTCAACGTGTACTTCCTGTTCCTGATGAAGAAGCCGAAACAGGCGCTTAAGTGTGAGGAGCTTCGCTACTACGTGATCATCATCGTAGCGGCGATCGCATTGATCACGGCCAATATCTATACGAGCGGCGTCTATTCCAATGTCCGCGAGGCTGTGCATCATTCCGCATTCCAGGTCGGTTCGATCATGACGACGACCGGTTTTTCGACGGCGGATTTCAATATGTGGCCGACCTTTTCGAAGACGCTTCTGGTGCTTTTGATGTTTATCGGCGCATGCGCCGGCAGTACCGGCGGCGGTATGAAGGTTTCCCGCTGGTTGCTTTTGATCAAATCGTGTAAGAACGAGTTGGGACGAACCATCCATCCGCGCAGCGTGCATCGTGTGCATTTTGAGGGACGGCCGGTCGAGAAGACCGTGATCCACTCGGTGGAGCGTTTCCTGGTAGCCTATATTTTAGTATTTGTTACTTCTTGTATCATCGTTTCCCTGGATACGATGGATTTCACCGAAACGTTCACTTCGGTAGCTGCGACGCTGAATAACATCGGTCCCGGTCTGGGCCGCGTCGGCGCAGCCGGAAACTATGCGTCGTTGAGCGTTTTGTCGAAGTCGGTCTTGATGTTCGACATGCTGGCCGGACGTTTGGAGATCCTGCCTATGCTGGTACTGATCCTGCGTGGAACATGGAAAGATTGATGATCCGGATAATAGTGTTTATATTGCAGCCGAAGTCTTTTTTCGAGACTTCGGCTGCATTTTGTATTGGGGACAGAGATCCTATGGTTGATCGGTGATTTACGGAAATAAGCAAAAAAATAACTCCCTTTTGGGAGCCGCTTATCATCTCTATCAAACTTTTGCAACCTGTGTTTTGTGCTTTGCTTCGTGTGAACCGCGGGCGGTGATGCTCGCAAGAAAGGAATTAGAATGTCCTGATGTGGACGTGTATAGCGCGATGGATTGCACCTCCGCCTGCAGCAGAAGGATTGCGGTTCACAGCCGGTCGAGGGGGTTATTCCTGACCTAAACCGTTGAAATCAGCTTTCTATCAAAGGATTGAGCCATCTATCCAGTGAGACAACACGGGAAATGAAATACTTTAGTCCGTACAGGTATTTCATCTATCCGTGTAAGTTTTGAATTCAACTCACGGTATAAATATACTCTATTTTCACACAATTCACAATAGACATATGTGTTATATATACTGATGTTTTGTGCTTCGATTCGTAAAAAACATTGCAAAAAGAAAACAGCGCGTATCCTACGCGCTGTACTGTTTTCTGTATTCTGTCGGGGTCAATCCGGTGTAATTCTTAAACTGTCGCATGAAGTGAACATCATTGTTGTAGCCGCATTGCTCGGCGATGGCAGAGATCGGAACTCTCGTGGAGGAGAGGAGCAGTTTCGCGTGTGACATTCGGCTCTGCAGGATATCGTCGCGGACGCTCTGCCCGAAGAGCATCTTATAAGAATGCTGAAAATAGGACCGGCTGACATTTGCCGCACGGGCCATTTCATCGATGGACATGTGGAAGGCGTGCGTGCTGAAGATCTTCTCGCGGATCGTGCGCAGCGACTGGAAGTGGTCCGAGTTGAGGTCGGACGCGGTCAGTGAGGCGCCGCGCAGGGCGCGCCCCAACTTCAGGATCAGCAGGTGGAAGTAGAGGTTCAGACCTTCGTTGCGATCTTCACTCGGAGTGCAGAACTCGAAGCACATATTTCGAAGGATCTCGGAGCACTCGGTCAATTCGCCGACATACACCGGCCGGTCGAAGACCATGTTATGGGACGCGAAGAATTCTTCGTCGCCTTCCTCAAAATGGAAGTGGATGAAGTCGTCGATGTAAGGTTCTTTATTCGCGCGGTATTCGTGCGGGGTTCCGGCCCGGTAGATGACGAAACTGTTTTTGCGTACGGGAACTAACTCGCCGTCAACAGAGAAGAGCGCCGGGGACTTAATAAGAAGCAGGATGTGGTTCTCCAGACCCTGCGGACGATTGATGTGAAAGTCTTCGGGATGCTTATGCTGGCACCCGATATAGTCAACGATCATGGCGACCTCCTTCTGCAATGGATCGAAATGAATCATTGGTCTTTGTAGTGTTTTATCGACCGCGAGTAACTGTGCGGTCCGACTGTCGATGTTACTATTTTATCGTTTTAACGTCATACTGTCAAGATAGGGGAGCGACTGGCGATCGTTTAGTATCCGAGTTTCGTTTTTAATTCCTTTGCCATCTTTCGGATCACCTTGGTTTCTATAGGATTTTTCCCGGTTTCAAAAGTCCATATGAAGGAGTCGTACCGATACAGTCCGCTGGCTTCGTATTTTCGTATCTTAGAGAACGCGTTGTTGCGGTAGTCCATATCATCCATCATTCCAAAGTGTTCCCAATACATCTCTTTTCGCTGCCTTATGTTCAGAAGCGTGAAATCCGGATGAAAGGTATCCGAATTTAGATGAAGAGGCTTTTCGTACAAAAAAGGGATCGAAAGATCATCGAGAATGTCCGCGATCAGTATTTCGGATTTGGAGCGCACACGTAGACCTTGCCTCGTATAATACTCGTGAGCTCTGTCATCAAAATCCAGCCCGGTGTAGGGTTGATTTTTCCATTTGTTGATATAGGCCTCATCGGAGAGGTGATGCGGGTCGATCAAGTCTCTTTTTGCAAAAGCCATGTGTGCGAGGGCGGTTTCGAAAGGATTGCTGAATGTTGACTGAAATAACTTCAGATTCTGAATTCTTTTTCTTAGTTCCTCACATAACTTCTCATCATATTCGATTTGGGCGAGTGCGCTGGCGGTTTTTCGATCCTTCTTTTTTATATACTCGCCATTAGAACCGGTTTCAGGGGTTCTAATGAAATATTGATATGTTTTTCCATGTTTAGTTGCGCGTAGGCTGCCTCCCTCGGGGGCGTGTCTTTTTAATCTTTCGCACTCAGAGACGATCATCAATAATTCTTTTTCGAGCGCGTCTATCTCATTTATGATATCTTTTTCCAGAATCATAGTTCCTCCTTGTTTGAATGGGTGATTTATGGAAATGTTATTGTTTCTAAGCTTTCGAAATATTTCAATCAACGCCAGGGCGATGGCGGATTTGGAAAAGCAGCTAACAAAGACTTGCTTTTATAATGGTTTGTTAGCCAAATTCGTTCAGGGATGGGGATAAAGTCGAGAGAGCGGCTAACAAAGACTTGCTTTTATAATGGTTTGTTAGCCAAATTCGTTCAGGGATGGGGATAAAGTCGAGAGAGCGGCTAACAAAGACTTGATTTTATAATGGTTTGTTAGCCAAATTCGTTCAGGGATGGGGATAAAGCTGAGAGAGCGGCTAACAAACACTTATTTTCCCATGATTTGTTAGCTGATTTGATTTATGAAGCCGAGATTTTCCCGCTCCGCGGATCGTTTTCAGCTTCGTTCGGCTAGAATAATATCGCCCACGCACAGCTCCGCACTACGTGCTCTCGCTGTGCTACAAATAATTCGCAACACTATTGCTTAGCTCACTGGCGTTCGCAAGCGTGTTGCTCATTATTTGTTAGCGTCTCTCGTGAAGTGCAGTGGTTATGCACAAGTGCATCCACTGCCACTTCACGGAGACTGGGCGATATCATATAAGAAAACCACACGGCTTATGGGGGGAAACCCGGCCGTGTGGAAATAACAAGAAGGAAATAGGAAAATGAAAACAAAAAGTGTCACTTTCGTGACTCTATGGCAAAAACCACAGTTAGTTGGAGGGGGCTGTGGTTTTAAAAGCGAAGTTACGGGGCGGTGGCAGGCCGCCCGCAGCTAGGAAAAGGAAAAAACTTATAAGATGCTTTGTGCATGCATGATTGCATGATCGGAACTTTCGTTCCGTACTAGGAAGCTTCGGGAATTGGTACGGGAAAACTGCCTTGCAGTTCTTTCCCTTGCTTCATGGTTACATGATAAGGTATAAATATGTCCTAAATATGATGGGTTTCTAAAATAAGTATAAAGTCTTTCTAAAAAAAGGATGAAATATTTTTTCGGGAAAAGGCTGTAAGAATCTGCAATTTCTCCTTGTCATACATACCATTTTATGATAAATTTATAAGAGGCACTGTTTGGTCGTTATTTGATCGATCGTGTGGAAGGTCCGGTATGTGACCTTTCGGGTCTTGAAGTGGGTTTTAGCGCTTAGTTCGGACTATGCGCGAGACGTACTTTGCACATTATAGGCTGTTTTGCAGTCTATAATCAGGAGGAATTCAGCTATGATGTTATCTTCAGATATCGGCATCGATTTGGGAACTGCCAGTATCTTAGTATATGTTAAGGGTAAGGGCGTCGTGCTCAAGGAGCCGTCGGTCGTTGCCATTGACCGCGAAACGAACGAGATAAAGGCGATTGGAGAAGATGCGCGTCTGATGATCGGACGTACGCCCGGTAATATCGTGGCGATCCGTCCGCTTCGGCAGGGCGTTATCAGCGATTACATCGCTACCCAGAAGATGTTGAAATATTTCATCCGTAAGGCTACGGGTCGACGTACGCTGCGTAAGCCGCGTATCTGCATCTGTGTGCCCAGTGAGATCACGGAAGTTGAGCGTAAGGCAGTCGAGGATGCGACCTACGAAGCCGGCGCGCGCGACGTCCGTATCATTGAGGAGCCCTTAGCAGCTGCGATCGGAGCTGGCGTTGACATCTCCAAAGCATGCGGAAACATGATCGTCGATATCGGCGGCGGAACATCGGATATCGCAGTTATCTCCCTCGGCGGAACGGTGGTAAGTAATTCCATCAAAGTCGCGGGCGATGATTTCGATGATGCGATCGTTCGTTATATGAGAAAGAAGCACAATCTCCTGATCGGTGAGCGCACCGCTGAGGAGATCAAGATCAATATCGGAACCTGCTATCCGCGTCAGGATGTCCTGACGATGGACGTGCGGGGACGAAACCTGGTCACAGGTCTGCCTAAGACCGTGACGTTCACCTCGGATGAGACGTTGGAGGCCCTTCGCGAGCCTGCAACACAGATCGTGGATGCCGTCCATGCGGTACTGGAGCGTACGCCTCCGGAACTGGCGGCAGACATTTCCGATCGGGGCATCGTCCTGACCGGCGGCGGTTCGCTACTGCGCGGTCTGGAAGAGCTGATCGAAGAGAAGACCGGGATCAATACGATCACTGCTGAGGATCCGATGACTGCAGTAGCCATCGGAACCGGTAAGTACATCGAGTTCCTGGACGAGATGGGCGAATAATGGTTGCTTGACGTGCTTCTGTTTCTCGGGGAGTTATTTCCCGCGCAGAAGCACGTTTTTGTGTGTTTTTCACACTATGTATCACCGGCTGTAGAAGCAATATCCGCAGAAATATGCGTCGAATATTTCGCCGTGTGTTCCCGGAAAATGTCAGGCAGTCAGCAAAGAAGACACAGAACTTTTGAGAGGTTTAAGTAAGATGACGATCGAGGGTGCCATCGGGCACGTGGTTTATGAAAATGAAAAAAACGGCTATAAGGTCATGACCCTCGAAACGCAGGATGGGGAGTACACCATCGTCGGGCTCATGCCTTTAGCGGAGATCGGCGACTATGTGCAGGTCGAAGGGGAGTATCTCGAACACCCGATGTACGGCCCGCAGATAAAGGTGACTTCGTACGAGCGAAAGATGCCGCAGGACGTGATCTCGATCCGAAATTACCTGGGATCGGGAGCGATAAAGGGCATCGGCGAGAAGCTCGCTGCACGTATCGTCGATAAGTTCGGAACGGACACGTTCCGGATCATGGAGGAGGAACCCGAGCGGCTGTCCGAGGTTAAGGGTATCAGCCAGGGTAAGGCATATGAGATCGCCGCGCAGGTGCAGGGAAAGAGGCAGCTTCGCGACGCGATCATTTTCCTCCAAAACCTGGGGATCGGAACGTCCATGGCGGTCCGCATCTACGAGATCTACAAAGAGAATATCTATAATGTTCTTCGGGTGAACCCGTACGACCTGGTGGAGAAGGTATCCGGCATCGGTTTTAAGACAGCGGATGCCATCGCTCTGCGCCAGGGGCTGGCGTTCGACTCGGAATTCCGGATCTGCGCGGCCATGACGCATCTGTTGCAGGAGGCCGGCGGCGAGGGACACACCTACCTCCCGAAGGGGGAGCTGGTGGCGCGAGCGCAGGAGCTACTGCAGGTCGATGTCACATTGGTCGAAAAGAACCTGACCGACATGATCCTGACCAGGACGGTCATCGCGAAGAAGCCGATGTTCCTGATGAACATGGATGTCAGCGACGAGACCGTGGATCCGGCAGAAGCAGATCCCGAGATCTACCTGGCCGCGTATTACTACACCGAGCTTGCGGTGGCGCGGAAATTGACCGATCTGGCATCTGCATCGATCCGCACGAAGGAGAAAAAAGAGCAGATCGAAGCGGAACTGGACCGCGTGATCGAAGAGGAAACACAGCTGAAAGAACTCGATGAGAACCAGAGGCTGGCGGTATTGACCGCGATCACCCACGGACTTACCATCGTGACCGGAGGTCCGGGTACCGGAAAAACGACGATCATCAACGCGATGATCCGGTACTTCCAGAAGAAGGGGCACACCATCGCCCTGGCTGCGCCGACCGGTCGCGCGGCAAAACGAATGTCGGAAACGACAGGACATGAAGCAAAGACGATCCACCGCCTGCTGGAGGTATCCGGCGCGCCGGACGGGGCAGGCATGAAGTTCGGACGGGATGAGTTCACTCCGCTCGAAGAGGATGTGGTGATCGTCGACGAGATGAGTATGGTTGATATATTCCTGATGAACGGCCTGTTGAAGGCTCTGGTCCGGGGCATGCACGTCGTGCTGGTTGGCGACGTAGATCAGCTGCCCAGTGTCGGACCGGGGTGCGTGCTTCGTGACATCATCGCATCGGAACGTTTTCCGGTCGTGAAGCTCACGAAGATCTTCCGCCAGGCCGCCATGAGCGATATTATCATCAATGCACATAAGATCAACCGCGGGCAGGATGTACAGCCGGATCCGAAGAGCCGGGATTTCCTGTTCGTTAAGAGGGATGTCGCTGCCCAGATCATTGGTGCGACGATCACGCTGCTGAGGGAGAAACTGCCGGACTATGTCCACGCACCTGTGCGTGACATTCAAGTCCTGACTCCCATGCGAAAGGGCGTCCTCGGGGTTGAAAACCTGAATCGAGAGTTGCAAAACGCGTTAAATCCTCCCCGCGAAAACCTGCGGGAAAAAGAGGCGGGCAACATCATTTTCCGCGAAGGCGATAAGGTGATGCAGATCCGCAACAACTACCAGAAGGAGTGGGAGGTCCGCGGCAAGTTCAACATTCCCATCGCTAAGGGAATGGGCGTTTTCAACGGAGATCTGGGGATCATCAAGACCATTAACCTATTTACCGAGCGTGTCGAAGTCGAGTTCGATGAGGGACGGATCGCGGAGTACACCTACGCGGAACTGGAGGAGCTGGATCAGGCTTATGCCGTCACGATCCACAAGTCGCAGGGAAGCGAGTATCCGGCAGTGATCCTGCCGTTGCTTAGCGGTCCCATGATGCTGATGAACCGAAACCTGCTCTACACGGCCGTTACGCGCGCCAAAAGCTGCGTGACTGTCGTCGGTAGCGTGGAGACGTTCCGCGGCATGATCCGGAATGAACGGCAAATGATGCGCTACAGCGGGCTGCAAGAACGGCTCGCGGAAGTCTTGTAACCGTTAAAGGGGCCGAAAATCTCGGCCGGAAAGGATGGCAGAAGAGCGAGAATGAACCGGATACGAACGCCGAGACGGATCGGGGAGGCTGTGATGCAGTTACTCTGGCCCAGACGGTGCCCGGTCTGTTTCGACATAGTGTCGAATGCAGGAAACCTGCATAACGGCCTGTGTTGCAATGCTTGCTATCCGAAGATCCGCTTCGTCAGCGGGGCGACGTGCTATAAATGCGGAGCCATGCTGATCCGGCAGGAAGATGAATTCTGCCCGGAATGCCGGACGAAAAACCGAAATTTCATACAGGGGATCGCGCTGATGGACTATACCTGTGAAGCCGCGGCGCATCTGCTGTGGAAATTGAAGTATGAGAATGGCCGGGAGTTTGCGGATTTTTTGACCGAAGAGATGGTTTCCCGTTACGGAGCACAAATCCACAACTGGCAGGCAGAGGTGATCCTGCCGGTACCCGTGCATAGAAGTAAGAAGCGGGAGCGAGGCTATAACCAGGCGGAGGTCTTGGCGAAGAAACTCGGAAAGAGATTGGGGATCCCGGTGGATCCGAAGGCTCTGGTCCGGGTGAAGAAAACGGTGGCGCAAAAGAAACTCGGACTGCAGGAGCGGCTGGATAATCTGCAGGGAGCATTTTCCGCGACTAAGCGCGCGGCGGCATATCGCCGTGTGATATTACTTGATGATATTTTTACCACCGGAAGTACGGCCCATGTATGCGTATCTCAGTTACTCAAGAAAGGCGTACAGGAAGTGTACCTGGTGAATTATAGTATTGGAAGAGGCATCGGATCCTGTGCGGATCTGCATGCAGGAGGAAAAAATGATAGAGGAGAAGATAAGCCCTAAGGTGAAAGACGCCTTGAAGACGAGCGGGGTCGATGTCGATGAGATACTGGCATCGAGCCCTGTCGATCTGTCCTTCGAGGCGGAATATCTGGACGGGTATCTGGTTTTGACTCAAACGCAACTGGCACTGGCGCTTTACGATAAGCGCCTGGAGGAAGTGCGCGTTTTTAAGGGCTACATGCCCAAAAAGAAAAAGAAGAAGGTCGTACAGCCGCCCGTCGAGTCGGACGTTAAGGTGGCGATCTGGGACCGCGCGAAGATCGAGGATCTGAAGATCGAGCATCAGGTCGCAACGAACCTTTTGGTGGCGACCATCGGCGGCGAGTCCGTGCAGCTCTGTGCGTTCACGAACCTGTATCTGGGGTCGATGAACCACCTGGTGAAGGTCTACGATAACGGCGAGCAGATCATGCCCCAGGAAGAGGAGGAAGATCCTTCCCTGTTCTGTCCGGTCTGCCACACGAAGTATCCGGACCCGAAGCGGAAGATCTGCCCGAACTGCATGAGCAAAAAGTCCATCTTTTTACGGGCGCTTAAGTATTTTACGAAGTATAAGTTTTCGCTGATCGTCATGTTCGCGGGCTTCGGCCTGTCGGCGGCGCTGGGCCTGATCTGGCCGTATTTCACCGGTTCGGTCCTGTACGGACAGGTCCTCGAGAAGAAGGACGTTCCGTTCTTCGAGTTTCTGGGACTTTCCGGTAAGCACACCATGCTTTTGATAGTTCTGGTGCTGACATTGCTCGGTTCCCGCGTGCTCATGACGTTAAACAACATGGTGCACGGCATCGTGTCGTCCAACATCGTCGTACATGCGATCCTTAACATGAAGAAGGATGTATTTGCGTCCATGGAGAACCTCTCCATGCGCTTCTACACCTCGAAGCAGACCGGTACGCTGATGACACGCTGCCTGCGTGACGCGGACCGCATCACAGGCTTCTTCCTGGATGCTGCGCCGGCCCTGCTTGTGAACACCTTCTCGATCATCATCACGTTCATCGTCATTTTCCGCATGAACTGGCAGATGTCGATCGTTGCGGTAGTTCTGTTGCCGTTGCTCGTATTCATGTCCGTGAAGTTGAAGCCCGGACTTTGGATCCTGAACGGCCGCCGTCACCGTGCGGAGAGTTCCGTGAACAGTAGGGTCAATGATAACCTGACGGGCGCGCGTGTCGTTCGTGCCTTCGGTCAGGAGGACCCCGAAACCTCACGTTTTGAGCCGCCGAACGAATATCTGCGCGACGCGGAAGTACGTATCGTAAAGTATAACAACCGTTTCACGCTTTTATATGAATTGATCCAGCAGGTTTCCAGCATCTGGGTATGGGTGCTCGGTGCCTTCATGGTCCTGAATGTGAAGAGCATGAGCTACGGCGACCTGATCACGTTCGTCGGCTATATCGGCCAGATGAGCGGTCCGCTGCAGTCATTTTCCTGGATGTTCCGGAGCTGGTCCGAATCGATCAATGCCGCGCAGCGTATGTTTGAGATCATCGACGCGGTACCGGAAGTCCGCGAGGATCCGAACCCGATCGCCCTCACGAACCCGCGCGGCGAGATCGTGATCCGCGACATGAGCTTCGGTTACGATTCGAACCGTCCGGTCCTGAAGAAGATCAACCTGCGCGTGAAACCCGGCGAGATGCTGGGCATCGTGGGCCGTTCCGGCGCCGGAAAGACGACGCTGGTATCCCTGCTGTCTCGTCTGTACGACGTGGACGAAGGCTCGATCGAGGTCGACGGCATCGATGTCAAGAAGCTTTCCTTTAAGGATCTGCGACGCAACATCGCCATGGTTTCGCAGGAGACCTACATCTTCATGGGAACCGTTTTGGACAATATCGCTTATGCCCGTGAGGGCGTGTCCCGCCTGGAGGTCATCGAGGCGGCGAAACTGGCCGGCGCGCACGATTTCATTTCGAAGATGCCGGATGGTTATGACACGGTCATCGGCTCGGCGGGTCGTCAGCTTTCGGGCGGCGAGCGCCAGCGTATCTCTATCGCCCGTGCCATCGTTGCCAATCCGAAGATCCTGATCCTCGATGAGGCGACCGCGAGCGTGGATACCGAGACGGAGAAGATCATCCAGACCTCCCTGAACCGTTTGATCGAGGGCAGAACGACGCTGTCGATCGCGCACCGTCTGTCGACGCTGCGGGATGCGAAGCACCTGATCGTCATCGAGAACGGACGGATCGAAGAGGAGGGGAGCCGCGAAGAGCTCGAGGCTCTGGGAGGCATTTTCCACAGATTAAATCAATTACAGACCAAGTCCCTGGCACTGAAGGAATTGGAGCAGGACCAGGAACAGGAGCAGGAGTAACGGACCGTTTGGAATGTCCGTTAGGAGGATAAAATGAGTAAAGAGATCAATGAAAGAAAGAACGTCGGCGTGTCGCAGGAGGCCGTGGATCAGATGATCACGACCCGACTCCTCGATGACGCGAAAGTTCGTTTTATTAAGACGGAGGGTGGTTTCCTGAGCCTGGAGACGGAGGAGAAGAAGTATGCGCGCGTGAAGGTTTTGCGCCTCTTCCCGTTTACGGATCCGAACCGTTACATCTCCGTGCGCGACCATAATGATAAGGACCGTGAGATCGGTGTGATCGAGGACCTGGCCGCGATGTCAGAGGAAACACAGAAGCTCATTCATGAGCAGCTGGACCTGTATTATTTCACGCCGGTGATCACGAAGATCTTCAGCATCAAGGATGAATACGGTTACGCGTATTTCCACGTGATGACCGATGCCGGCGAATGCAAGTTTGCCATCAACATGGGCGCGAATGCCGTGGCACGACTGTCCGACACCCGCCTGCTCATCACGGACCTTGACGAAAACCGCTTCGAAGTCCGCGACGTATCAAAACTGACGGTAAAAGAGCAGAGACGGTTAGACTTATTTATGTGATTGATACTAGGCTCGAAAAGTACACGTGCGAATGCTTGTATTCGCAAACGTGACCTTGAGAGACGAACAAACATGAGCCATACCGATTTCCGAAGGAAAGCGAAGAGTATGGCGAATGTTTGTAGGATTGCGAGAGTTCGAAGAACGGAGCGATCCGTAGTATCATGAACAAACTAAAAGGAGACATTATGCAGCTAAAATACGATATCCCCGCCGCGAAGGCATTGCCCTTAGAGGAAGGGGAGAGCTTATACTACTGCGTGCCGTATGACGTATCGCAGGAGGACCGCAGCTGGATCACCGACGGGTATCTGGCGGTGAGCTCGAAACGCGTATTCGTCCTGCGCGGGTCGGAGGTCGTGAAGACCTACACGATCAGCCAGATGAAACATACGCGGGCCGAGGTGACCATCGGCGGCGGTATGCTCGTCACGACGATCGATGGCGTGCAGAATTTCATCGTGCGTTATTCCGCGAAGCACCGGACACGGTTTGCTTACATGGCGCGCGGTATCAACATTTTGAGTAAAGGGCGCACCGAGATGGTGGAGAGCCACGAGCATGAGACGCAGTGTCCGGTATGCGGACGCGCCCTTACGCAGTCGGGCATCTGCCCCAAGTGCGCAGACCAGGGCGGTTTGTTTCGCGATTTCGTGAAACTGGTCGTTCCCTATCGGAAGCGGATCGTTGTCATCACACTGGTCATGATCATGGCTTCCGTTGTGACCTTGCTGAACCCGCATCTGCAGGGTAAATTGATCGATGACGTCTTCAAGAGCGAGGACGGATCCATGCAAAAAGCGATGCTGTTCCTGGGCGGCATGTTCTTCCTGGGCGCGGGCATCGTCGTGATCAATGTCATCAAAACCTACCTCTGTACGCTGCTGGGCACGCAGATCGCGAAGGATGTGCGTAAGACATTGTTCGACAAACTGCAGAGACTGTCCGTACAGTTCGTAAATGACCGCCGTCCCGGCGAGCTCATGGAGCGTGTCGTTTATGATACGGGCAATATCAAACAGTTCATGCAGAATACGTTTTGTAACCTGTTTACGGTCGTTATCATCTTTGCGCTGGATGTTATCTTCATGGTCCTTATGAACTGGAAGATGGCCCTCCTCGCATTTACCAGTGCGCCGTTCGGCGTCTGGTTCACCCTGCAATTCCGTAAGACGATCCGCCGCCGTTATCACATGCAGTTCCGAAGAGAGGATGAAGTCAGCAGCAACCTGCAGGACGTGATCTCCGGTATGCGCGTTGTGAAGACGTACGGTAAGGAAGCGAAGGAAAAGCAGAAGTTCGACGACCTGGCTGAGCAGTTTTCCAAGATCTCGTTCAGCAACGAGCGGTTCTGGGCTCTGTTCAACCCGCTCATCCATTTCATCATGGGCTTTGGTATCTTCTTCGTGCTGATGTACGGTGGTATGAAGGTCCTGGACGAAGAGATGAGTTCCGGTGATCTGTTCAAATTCGTGACCTACACAAACATGCTGTATCAATACATCCAGTGGATGACTTCGATGCCGCGTGAGATCACGGGTCTGATCTCCAGTATGGAGCGTATCAACGACGTTATGATGCAGGAGGAACTCATCCGGGACGATGACGATGCGATCCGCCACGACATCGAGGGCGAGGTGGAATTCCGCCACGCATCCTTCGGTTACAAGTCCTACGAGCCCGTGCTTGAGGACATCAACCTGAAGGTGAAGAAAGGAGAGATGATCGGTATCGTCGGACCTTCGGGTGCCGGTAAATCGACCCTCATCAACCTCCTGATGCGCCTGTACGAGATCGATGACGGCGAACTGTTCATCGACGGAATCCCGCTGAAGGACATCCGCAACGATTACTACCATTCGCAGCTCGGCGTTGTGCTGCAGGAGACCTTCCTGTTTACCGGAACCATCCTGAGCAACATCCGTTTTGCGAAGCCGGACGCTTCCTACGAGGAAGTCATCCAGGCGGCGAAACTGGCCAATGCGCATGACTTCATCACGAAGATGCCGGACGGCTACAACACCTATGTCGGCGAGAAGGGTATGACACTGTCCGGAGGAGAACGCCAGCGTATCGCGATCGCGCGTGCCATCCTGAAGCAGCCGCGTCTGCTCATCCTGGATGAGGCGACTGCGAGTCTGGATACCGAGAGCGAATTCCTGATCCAGCAGGCGCTGGAGCGTCTGACACAGGGCCGGACGACATTTGCCATCGCGCACCGCCTGTCCACCCTGAAGAATGCAGACCGCCTTCTGGTCATCGATGATCACACGATCGCCGAGATCGGAACGCATGAGGAGCTGGTAGCGCAGAAGGGCATCTACTACCGCCTGGTGAAGGCACAGCTCGAGATGCAGGCACAGGCCGGCGCTTAAAATGTGACAATGTGACACCGGGGACGGTTCTTTTTGTCACCGTGACAAAAAGAACCGTCCCCATTGTCACCAAAAACAACTTGTATATTTGACTCCCTTATATTAAAATAGTAGTATCATTTTTTACTACCATTTTGAGAAAGGGAGTCAATTTCATATGAAGGAAATGCCTAATGTGATCCGGACGGCGAGTGGCGCCTGTTGGGAGCATACCTTTGAACGATTCAGCGCAGTGTGCTATGTGCCTGAGAATGACAAAGATGACAAATTGTTGAATTACGGTTTTATCGCGCCGTACCTCCTCGTTTTTTCCGAGACGAAGTTCGGTTTTGATGAAGCGGAGCGGTTTACGAAGGAGAAGGGCTTCGCCGAGCTGACGAAGGATTTCGCGACGAGCGTCGTATTTATCTATCCTACCTCCGTGAATGGCTGGAAGGACGCGGATCCGAAGATCTTCGACGAGATCCTGGAGAATTCGAGGATCAATCAATACTACAAAGACGGTGTGGCTGAATGCTGGAACCGTTTCACGCATCAGCTGGATGATTACCACATCCGCGGCGCTTTGTTCCGCACGAATCTGTACGGCTACGGCGCATCGGCGGATTTTATCGCGAAGAACTATCTGAAGCACTTCAAGGCGCGCGGCCTTTGGTTCGACGGAGCGGACAGTGCAGCAGTTACTTGTATCCTGGAGCGCCTTTCCGTGATCCCGGACGTGCAGGCGGACGACATTCCCGTGATTTCCGTCGGAAACTCGGACGAGGTCAATGCAGTCCTGAAGGAGAAGGCGAAATACCTCCTCATCAAGGATACACAGGATGTACGTGCGGACTTCTATGCATTTTCCAGAAAGTTCCGGAGAATGCTGGGTGAGCTCGAACTGGATCCGGATCTGGAAGCCGAGGGCATGGTGATCGAGCCCGGCAGCGAGACGATTCCGACTTCGAAGGATAACAACGGCGACGATAAGGGAACGCAGGAGCACAGAGTCGGCTATTTCGCGTTCTACAATAAGGGGATTTTCGACAACGGCCCGGCGCCTCTGCTCATCGCTTTCCACGGCGGCGGCGACAGCGCATTCTACATTTCGTATATTTCCGGATGGGCTAACATTGCCCACAGACATAACTTCCTGCTGGTATCGATCGAGCATCACCTCAACAGCACAGCGACCGAGATGACTGAGCTGATCGAGCGCCTCAAGAAGAAGTACAACATTGACACCACGCGGATCTACTGCAGCGGTTTCTCGATGGGCGGCTGCAAGAGTTGGGATTTCATCGCCGAGCATCCGTCGTATCTGGCCGCGGCTGCGCCCATGGATGCTACGTTTGAGATGGGTATCAACGTGTTCGGCCAGCCTTCCCCGTACGCACTGAACACGACCATTCCGGTTCCGTGCTTCTACGCGGGCGGAGAGGAGACGCCGCTTCCGGAGCTGCCGTTCCAGGCGCAGAAGTGCCTCGACAGGATCCAGTACATCCTGAAGCTGAACGGCGCGGTGAAGACCGACGACGTTACACTGGAAGATAAAGAAAACTGGGAAAATAAGATCTGGGGCGTCAACGGTGACGAGGCCGTGAAGACCTTCGATCCCAACCGCAAGGCGACACTGACCATCGAGCTGTTTAAGAGAGCGGACGGAAAATGTTACAACGCGCTCGCCAGCGTCAGCGGCCAGGGCCACGAATGCCGCGAGCACACTTGCGAAAACGCATGGAGATTTATGAGCAGCTTCCGCAGACTGCCCGATGGAAGCATCGAGGGCGGCGAGTACGAGACCATCAAAGGCTGCTTTACGGAATAATTGAAACAAAGTAAGGAGACAGACTATGAACAGTAGAGAATGGATCGAGGCCGGCCAGGGCCGCCTCGGTATCGAATTGGGATCCACCCGTATCAAGGCGGTGCTCTTAGGCGAGGATAAGGCGCCCATCGCATCGGGAAGCCACGAGTGGGAGAACCGTTTGGAAAATGGTGTCTGGACCTACACCCTCGAGGATGTATGGCAGGGCATGCAGAGCGCTTATGCAGATCTGGCACAGGATGTGCAGAAGCAGTATGGAACGAAGATCCAAAAGCTGGCAGGCATCGGCATCAGCGCCATGATGCACGGCTATCTGGTATTTGATGCGGATGGTAAGCTTCTCGCGCCGTTCCGTACCTGGAGAAACACGATGACGCAGGAGGCTTCCGCACAGTTGACGGAGGCGTTTGCGTACCCGATCCCGCAGCGGTGGAGCATTGCCCACCTGTGGCAGGCCATCCTGAACGGTGAGTCCCACACGAAGGACATCCGCTTTATGACAGATCTGGACGGCTATGTTCACTATATGTTGACGGGCGAGAAGGTTCTCGGCGTCGGCGCAGCATCGGGCGTATTCCCGATCGATTCGAAGACCTGCGATTACCGCACGGATCTTTTAGCTACCTTTGACAAACTGGCGCAGGCGAAGGGCTTTACCCAGCCCATCGCATCCCTGCTTCCGAAGGTTCTGTGCGCGGGCGATAACGCGGGAACCCTGACGAAAGAAGGCGCGGCTCTGCTCGATCCGACCGGAACCCTTCAGGCGGGCGCTGTTTTCTGTCCTCCGGAAGGCGATGCAGGCACCGGCATGGTCGCTACGAATTCCGTTCGTCCGACCACGGCCAATGTTTCCGCCGGCACCTCCGTTTTCGCTATGGTCGTACTGGAAAAAGACCTGGCGAAGGTGCATTCCGAGATCGACCTCGTAACGACGCCGTCCGGCGACACCGTTGCGATGGTACACTGCAACAACTGTACTTCCGACCTGAACGCCTGGGTAGGCCTCTTCGGTGAGTTCGCAAAGTTGACGGGCCATGCATTGTCCGCAGATGAACTCTACGGCGGCCTGTACCGTAAGGCGATGGAAGGTGACGCCGACTGCGGCGGCCTTCTGGCATACAACTATTTCTCCGGCGAGCATGTAACGGACATGGAGCAGGGACGCCCACTGTTCGTACGTACACCGGATGCGAAGTTCACTCTGGCGAATTTCATGCGCACACATCTGTACGCATCCCTGGCTACCTTGAAGATGGGCCTCGACATCCTGAAAGAGGAAAATGTCCGCATTACCAGCGTACTCGGACACGGCGGTCTGTTTAAGACCGAGGGCGTAGGCCAGCAGATCCTGGCAGACGCGATCGACGCGCCGGTTTCCGTAATGCAGGGAACGGCCGGAGAGGGCGGCGCTTACGGCATCGCGCTTCTCGCGGATTACACCGTTTGTAAGAAGGACGGCCAGAGCTTGTCCGATTATCTGGAGCAGGAGATCTTCGCAGACGTTACGAAGAAGACCTGTGAGGCAGACGCAGCGGGCACCGCAGGCTTTGCCGCATACACCGAGCGTTACCGCAAGGGCCTGATCATCGAAAAGACAGCGACCGAAGCGCTGTAAGCCATTTATACATTTGCTTAAGCCGCAGTCCGACGTCGTGAACTACGATGCCGCTGCGGCTTTCGCTATATTGCCCAAAGTTAAAAATGTGGAGGGAGAAGCACATGAAGTGGAGAGAGGCGACGGAGTCCGAGACGAAGTTCCTGAAGAAGAAATATATGCGGCAGGCGTCCGTGATGAGTGCCATGTGTGCTGTGTCTGCAGCGGTGGCTGTCTATCTGCTCGTACGCATCCTCGGGATCGTATCCGAAGGGGAAGACCGGTCGTACCTCGCATTTTCCATCTTTCTTCTTTTGGTGAACCTGGTCTTCATCGGCCGGATGATTTTTTGGCATATCCTGGATGAGGTGCGCAGGTATCGCTGCGTAAAACAGGGGGAGATCCGCATCATGGAATTTGTGACCGGTGCGAGTGAAGGAGGACAGGAGGGCATCGTGGTCGATTTTCTGTCCGATAAGGTGCTGACACGGGAACGGCTGGATCATCGACCTTGAAAAAGTAAGCGAAATGTGAACTTTTTTGAAAAAATTCGTGCATATTCGCGCATTTTGTTGTATAATTAAGGGTAGAAGACAGATGAACGAAAAGAATATAGTATAAGATCGATACGAGAAAGGGGACAGAATATGGAGACCCAGATGAATCGAAAGAAAAAAGTAGCCGTATTTATCAACGGGTGGAATGCGGAAAATGCGTACCGTTTTCTCGACGGTGTATCCAGAAACGTGCCGAAAGACTCGGTGGATTTTTATGTTTTCATAAGCCATGGAGTTTATTCGTTTTCGGAATCCGAGATCAAAAGCATGAGCACCATCTACGATCTTCCCGATCTGAAGAAATTTGATGCTGCCATCATGTTTACGCCGGGTCTTAATTTCACCGATGTGATCAATCATCTGATCGAGCGACTGGAGAACTCCGGGATACCGGTCATCTGTGTCGGCATGCAGCATCCCGGCTTCCATACCATCACTATCAATAACTATAACGGAATGCGTCAGTTGTGCGACCACCTCATCGAGGAGCATGGCGTCCGCGAACTCATGTTCATCGCAGGTTCCCGTGAAAACGAGGATTCCAACAACCGTCTGATCGCGGTGCGCGACTCCATGTACGCACACGGGTTAGCATTTTCCGAGTCTCAGATCTATTATTCCAACTGGGAGATCGGTGGGATCCTTCGTGAACTGGGAGAGCGCATCCGCGTCGGAATGAAGCTTCCGGACGCATTCGTCTGCGCAAACGACTCTTTAGCTGAGACCGTCAGCTACGCGCTTACGGACAATGGGCTGCCTGCGGACAGTGCCATCGTTACCGGTTTTGACTACTCCGACGAAGGACAGAATTTCTATCCTTCGATCGCTTCGGTAGATCAGTGTTATGAAGAAGTCGGAGCGAAGACGATCGAGGTGCTGGAGAAGATCTTTGCGGGTGATGACTCCCTGCAGGAGATCCTCGTGGACTGTGAATTCCGCCCCGGCGAGAGCTGCGGCTGTCTGAATTCCCGAAACGATGACGTCCGTCGTCGTGAGGCAGTCCGGTCCAACCCCAGAAAATACATGATGCAGGATCTGGTCGGTTCACGTTTCCATGCGATGGAGCACGAGATCATTCAGTCGGTCGACTACGAAGATCTGAAAGCGAGATTGGGACGGCTCTTCCTCTCCGGCGCAGGCTGGGAGGGCGACACCTTCTATATTATGCAGGATCCCCACGTTGTGGATCTCGCATTGACCGATGTGTCTGAATATCCCAAGTACCGTTATTCGGATGTCATGGATACCTTCGTTGCTAAGCGTGACGGAAAAGCTGTGGATGGGGGCGTGATCCCGACGTCCCAGTTGCTTCCGGACGACGATCCGACAGGACCGAACCACATGTATTTCTTCATGCCTACCTATTTTGAGACTTACGTGTGCGGCTATATCGTGGTCGTGGATCGTCTGACCTGGGTGCGTGACACGTACTTCCATATGTGCGAGAACCGCTTCAACCGCGCGATCGCTTCCTACCGCCGTAACATGCAGTTGACGGCGCTGAACACGAAACTTTCCATGTTGATGGAGAAGGATGCGCTTACGTTCGTTAAGAACCGTACCGCGTATGACCGCTACGTAAAACGCCTGGAGTCGGATATGATCGCAGGCGATTCCGATCCGTTTGCAGTTGTATGCTTTGATATCAACTATCTGAAGCAGGTCAATGATGCGCTCGGACACGAGGCCGGCGACGAATACATCCGGAAATGCTGTAAGCTGATCTGTAATACGTTTAAGCATAGTCCTGTGTTCCGTATCGGCGGTGACGAGTTTGTTGCGATCGCAGTACACGATGACTACACACAAAGATATGAACTTCTGAACGCGATGCGGGAGCGCATGGCGGAACTGGCGGCGAATTCCTCGATCTCGCCGATCGAGCGTATCTCGATCGCATCCGGTATGGCCGACTGCGCCGAGCACCTCGGAGAAGACTACAGCGCCATCTATCGACGCGCTGATACGCGTATGTACGATACCAAACGCAAGATGAAAGGTGAACAATAATATCTAAGTTTACAATTCCGAGGGGGCCTGCGTAGCCCCCTCGATCGCGATAAAACCGACAACGAAAAAAATAAAAAAACTCCTTGACTTTCGCTTCGAGCCGTGATATAGTATTAGGGCATATGGAAGAGATCAGGTCTTTTTTTTATGCATAAATTTACGGGCGATCGGTACATCAAACGTAGATAAACACTAGAAAAAGAGCTGATATGCTGCTAACGGTTCGGGTGTCGATGGAAAGTGCTTTTTCCCCGGATAAGAGCCCTGTCCTTTGACACTTGGACCACCTAAATCAATTAATGGAGGTGGAGATCATGCGTGTTAAGATCACACTGGAGTGTACAGAGTGCAAACAGCGTAACTACAACCTGATGAAGGATAAGAAGACTCATCCGGAACGTATGGAAACCAAGAAGTATTGCAAATTCTGCAAGAAGCACACGATGCACAAGGAAACAAAGTAGTCATCATTGACCACGAACCCGTCTGTTTGAAACAGAAGATTGGAGTAGTTATGAAGAAAGGCTTCTTCAAAGGCGTAAAAACAGAGTTTTCCAAGATCCTTTGGCCGAAAAAAGAAGACGTAGCGAAGGAGACCGTTGCCGTTATTTCCGTATCGGCGGCCGTTGGCGCTATTATTTTTGTTGCCGATGCTGCGTTTAAGTTCATTATTTATGTAATTTCTTGATAGTGAGGGACGGAAAGTATGGCAAATTATGACGGAAAACCGCATTGGTATGTGGTTCATACGTACTCCGGATACGAGAATAAAGTCAAGGTCGACATCGAGAAGACGATCGAGAACCGTAATCTGCAGGATCAGATCCTGGACGTTCAGGTTCCGATGATGACTGAGTTCGAATTGAAGAACGGAGAGAAGCGTCAGGTCCAGAGAAAGATCTTCCCCGGCTATGTATTGCTTCATATGTGCATGAACGACGATACCTGGTACGTGGTTCGAAACACTCGAGGCGTTACCGGATTTGTCGGCCCGGGCTCGAAGCCCGTTCCCCTTTCGGAAGAGGAAGTTTCAAAACTCGGTATGTATCCGCCGGATACGACTGTGCCGTTCGAAGTCGGCGACATGGTACGCGTTATCGCCGGGCCTTGGGCTGATACCGTAAGCGATATCAAGAGCATCAATACCGGAAAACAGCGTATTACGATCAATGTTGAAATGTTCGGCCGCGAAACCGCTGTCGAGCTTAGCTTTACAGATGTAAAGAAACTTTAATGGGGCATTCGCTATGACCGCCCCGTGGGAGGGACATTCCCGCAATCACCACATTTTATTCAGGAGGTGCCACTATGGCAAAGAAAGTTACAGGTTACATTAAGTTACAGATCCCCGCAGCAAAGGCGACCCCGGCTCCGCCCGTAGGTCCTGCTCTGGGTCAGCATGGTGTCAACATCGTGCAGTTCACAAAGGAATTTAACGCCAGAACCGCCGATCAGGCAGGCATGATCATTCCTGTAGTTATTACCGTTTATGCGGACAGAAGCTTCAGCTTCATCACAAAGACTCCGCCTGCAGCCGTTCTTCTTAAGAAGGCTTGCAAGATCGAGTCCGGTTCCGCTAAGTCCAACAAGATCAAGGTTGCTAAGATCTCCAAGGCAGAGCTTCAGAAGATCGCTGAGCTTAAGATGCCGGATCTGAACGCAGCAAGTGTTGAAGCAGCGATGAGCATGATCGCCGGTACCGCGCGCAGCATGGGCATCACAGTTGAGGACTGATATACTACAGAAGAATGACACGTGGGAGGGACATTCCCGCAAATACCACTAGGAGGTTTTCATCATGAAAAGAGGAAAGAAATACATTGAGGCTGCAAAACTGGTAGACCGTACTACACAGTATGATGTAGCCGACGCGATCGCATTGGTTAAGAAGGCATCTACCGCTAAGTTTGACGAGACGGTAGAGATCCATGTTCGTACAGGTTGTGACGGACGTCACGCAGATCAGCAGATCCGTGGCGCTGTTGTACTCCCTCACGGAACCGGTAAGACGGTTCGTATCCTTGTATTCGCAAAGGGCGACAAGGCTGACGAGGCTACCGCAGCAGGCGCAGATTACGTAGGAGCTGAGGAACTTATTCCGAAGATCCAGAACGAAGGATGGCTTGATTTCGACGTTGTAGTTGCTACACCGAACATGATGGGTGTTGTAGGTCGTTTGGGCCGTGTACTCGGACCGAAGGGTCTCATGCCGAACCCGAAGGCCGGTACCGTAACCATGGATATCACCAAAGCGGTCAATGAAATCAAAGCAGGTAAGATCGAGTACCGTCTGGACAAGTCCAACATCGTACATGTTCCGGTTGGTAAGGTATCTTTCACTGAGGAGCAGTTAGCAGATAACTTCCAGGCAGTTATGGATGCGATCATCAAGGCTAAGCCTTCGGCTGTTAAGGGTCAGTACCTTAAGAGCGTTACGATCGCTTCTACCATGGGACCGGGCGTTAAGCTCAACCCGATCAAACTTATGAACTAATCGGAAACGTCCGAAGTTTATAGACGGCCGCAAGGGGAACCTTGCGGCCGGTTTGTTTTAGGGGATAAACGTGCATTGTGTGCAATAAAACGTGCAAAATGGGCTCTAAAAGTGCTTGATTCTTTTGATTCACTATGCTATACTGTTTGTACAAAGACACAATTCTTTGTAAATTATCTAACGAATTATTCCGGAAGGAGTGAGAGCCATGATTGACTTATACAAGAAATTTTATCCCCTGAAAGGCGATGAGTCCGCGAGACGTATCATCTCCGAGAATGCGGTAGACATTATTAAGCTCATTCAAAACCGGACCGAGCAGTACCATGAGCGTATCAATGAATTGAACCTGTTGGAAGTTCAGGCTCTGAATTATCAGCAGAGAGGCAAAGTTAAGAAGTACGAAAAACTCATGGCTGAACTTGAGAGAAAGAAAGAGAGCAGAAAAGAGCTCGATATCGTATACCGCGAGTTGAACGAATACGGTGATAAGATGTTTAACCGTAAGTTTAAGTTCACTATGGCGGACGGAAACCGTTTGATCGAACTTTTGGATCTGACAAATCCGAAGTCTAAAAACTATCGTGGATAAGTAGTAAGAAAGGGGCTGATCATAAGCCCCTTTTTTATCGTCCGTTTCGACTAAAGGAAGAGGTACCATGCAGGAAAATGACCGCTTTACCGAGGAGATCTTTCGGGCACTCAACGGCGATGAAGCCATCGTCTGCGATAAGCTGGGGCTGAGTATTTCCACTTCAGATTCCGGCGTATATGTTCTTTGTGATGCGCGCTTTACACAGGCACGCATCTATCGTGCTGTCCCGATCGCAAAGCGGGAGACGAAGGGCGGACTGTACCTGCATTCGAACCCGGAGGATCCGACATTTTCCGAGACGTTTACAAAGGTGTTGAACGAAACGGTGAGTCCGGAGACGGTGCGCCGTGAGAAGGAACATGTGCGTGAGATGGCCTCGGATCTGAAGACGCCGGAAGGGCGCCGCAGGTTCGGACGCGAGTTCTTAAACGAGATCGCCGACCTGGACATTCGTAAGATGGCGGGCAATGCGGGCGCTCTGTTTTATTCGCGCCAGCGTGAAAACCTGCAAAAGCATATCACAGAGAATTCACCCATCTTCGTAGGCCTGCCGATCGGCTTCCGCAGGCTGGAGATCCGCTCGGAGTCCGGGGACATCGAGATCTATTTAAGCCCCGGCACCGGTAAGGCGAAAACGCTTTCGTATCTCGATGTGCGAACGATCCACGGGGATATCGAAGTGGATGGACTGTTTACCGGTCCGGGCAGCGCGCCACGCGTACAGGATATGACGCTGGTGACGACGAAGGCAGACATCCGGGTCTGCAATATCTTTTCCCACTATATCGCGGCGCGTACCCTTTCGGGCGACTGCGATCTTTCCGATATCATCTGCGACGACCTGGCGGTGTCTGCACTTCGAAGCGGCGACGCGAGTCTGGAGCGGATAAAAGGGAAAAAACTGAGCATCGTAAAGAAGAGCGGGGATGTGCGACTGAATGAGACGGTCGTCAAAGCATTGGCCGCAGAATTAGACCGGGGCGACCTGAAAGCAAGTAAGGTGACGGCGGATCGTATGAAGATCACGTCGACCGGAGGCGATATCGATCTGGGGATCGAGGGCGATACGAAGGCCGTGATCCAAAGCGGACGCGGCGACATCGCGATCGACCTGGAGAACGGCTATAAAGGCTTCACCGCGAAGATCGAAGGGCGCATGCGCGGCGGATCGCCGCTGGAGACTGAAGTAGCCTACGGACGCTACCGAAAACGATTTACAGGGGATCAGAAGATCGCCTGCAATGAAAAGAAGTCGACGCTGGAGATCTCCGGCGGCGATAAACTGACCATCACGGGTACCATCCCGGCCGCAAGGAGAGCGGAACATGAAGGAACTTAACGCGCAGATAAAAGAGAGAAAGTTTGCGAGAGTCTACCTGCTGTATGGCGAGGAGAGCTATTTGCGGAATTATTACGCGAAGGCGCTCATGAAGGCCGTAACGCAGGAAGACACGATGAACTGCGCTGTTTTTTCGGAAAATGATATCGACCTTTCCGCGTTTCGCGATTTCACGGAGACCCTGCCGTTTTTCGCAGAATACCGTTTCGCCCTGGTGCAGGATTCCGGCCTGTTTGCAAGATCCGCCGAAGACTGGGCGGAGTGCATCGCAAACCTTCCCGAGACGACGGTGGTCGTATTTAACGAGGAGAAGGCAGATAAGCGTACCAAACTGTTTAAGGCAGTAGAGAAGGTCGGCCGCGCGGTCGAAATGAAGAAGCCGGGCGAGGATGAACTTTTAAACTGGGTGCTGGCACGCTGCAAGGCGAACGGGCTTAAGATCACGCGTTCCGCAGCCGAAGAGTTCGTGATGCGGACCTCCGACAACATGGAGAATATGATCAGCGAGTTCGAGAAACTGGCGTCGTATGTCGATGAGACGAAGGAGATCCGGATCGAAGACGTACAGGCGGTCACCACACTGTGGATCCAGAACCGCATTTTCCAGATGATGGATGCGATGGCAGAGGGGCGTGAGAAGAGTGCGCTTTCGATGTATTACGACCTCCTGGCGCTGAAGGAGCCGCCGATGCGGATCCTCTTCATGGTCGGGAAACTGATCCGTCAGTTGTTGCAGACGAAGGAGTTGCAGCGACTGGGGATGAACGCCGACGCGATCGCGAAACAACTGGCTGTCCGCCCGTTCGTTGCGAAGAAACTGCTGGGGCAGGCGAGACGCTTCACGGAGGACCAGCTCGCTACATACGCGAAGACGTGCATCGAGATGGAACATGCGGTGAAGAAGGGCGACCTGGCGGATAAACTCGGGGCCGAACTGGCCTTCGTTAAGATCGCACGGAGAGGCTGAGGCGGGAAATGCTTCATTTTCCGTAAAAAAATTTGAAAAAGTGCTTGACTTTCCTTACGGGTTCGCGTATATTTATTGAGTATGCGTCGTATTACGTGTCTCAATAGATAGGACGCATGAAACGCCCGGTATGAGAGAAAGACTTCACTCTCCTTTTGATCGTACTGAATCGTATGAATTATATGGAGGTGCCATAATGGCAAACATTAAATCCGCAAAGAAGCGTATTGACGTTATCAAGACCAGAACCGAACGTAACAAGGCTATCAAGTCTAAGGTTAAGACCTATGTGAAGAAGGTTGATGCCGCAGTTGCAGCAGGTGATAAGGCCGTAGCTTCTGCAGCGCTGAAGGATGCGATCTCTGAGATCTCCAAAGCGCAGAGCAAGGGCGTATACCACAGAAATACCGCTTCCCGCAAGATTTCCCGTTTGACGATTGCTGTAAACGGTATTGCTTGATCGAAAGACTTAAAGCAACTATCTGCCCATCGGGCATGAGATCAAATAGAGCTGACACAGACTAACCCACTGTGCCGGCTTTTTTGATTCTCAGCACGCCTTCAGAGCGCACGAAAATCGTTATATGACCCGAAAAATGCATTGTCCGAAAACGTGGAACGGAGAATTCGTTAGAAAGGGTCGGAATCCGTGAAAAATAAAAAGCAAAAAGACGCGAATTTATTAAAAAAAATGAAAAAAGAGGGCGACAAAATCAAAAATGTGTGCTACAATGTTAGAAAAGGGGGAAACTACCTCAAAATAAGTGATGTGATGGAGTGAAGGTTGCATGAATGAGAAACAACAAGACTTACTAAATCTAATCAACGAACTAGAAGGAAAACTCCAAAATGAATTGGAGAACCGGGTTTCTGCGTTGGAATCACAGAAGGGGATGCTGGATGAGAAGAACACAGCGCTGGATTCGGAACGCCAGAACATTTTGGACCGTGTGACTGCTCTTGAGACTGAGAAGACCGAGATGAGTTCGAAGTTTGCTCAGATGGTAGAGCAGAAGTCCCAGGTTGAGGCGCAGTTTAAGGAGATGGACGCGCAGAAGAGCGAGCTGGAGTCCCGCTTTGTTGCGTTGGATGAGAAGCGGATCGAACTCGAGAAGCGTTTCGGAGCGATCGACGAGCAGAAGACCTTGCTTCAGAGTCGTATCTCCGCGGTGGACGGACAGAACGCCGAGATGGATAAGAAGATCAACGAGGTAAATGCGCAGACGCAGAACTTCACCAACAGCATGGATGATCTGAGTCGCCGTATCTCGGAGATGCAGAGCGGTATGGAGGCCATGGTCACGCAGAAGGCGGACGTGGAGCGTACCCTCGTGCAGATGGATAATCAGCGCAGCGAACTGCAGCAGCGCATGAACGATCTGGAGACAGACCGTCAGAATGTTCAGGGATCTTTGAACCAGCTGAATGAGAAGTACGCCAGCTACGAAGAGACCATCAACAGCATGCAGGAGCAGAAGGCTGTATTCGAGCAGACATTGGCCACGATGACATCGCAGAAGATGGAACTCAAGAATGCGATGAACACGATGATGATCCGCAAGAATGATATGACCGTCGAGATGTCGAAACTGGACGACCAGAAGAAGCAGCTCCGCCAGAGTTATTCCGAACTCGAGCACGAGAAGGATGAACTGGCAGCCGAGCTCGTTTCCCTGCAGGAGCGCAGAGGCGAGTTGGAGAAGGGCTTCGCTGTAGTTGACAGCCAGAAGGAAGAGCTGACCCGTCGCTTTGAAGCTTGCGATGAGCAGAAGCGTCAGTTGCAGGACGGTCTCGATGAACTCGAGAGCATCCGTGGTGACGTTCGTAATGCGGTTGCATCCATCGATGGTTCCATCGAAGAAGCACACCATACATTCGACGGCATCCGTGAGGAACTGGAAGGTCTTCGTAACCACGCCGCACTCGCAGATGATGTTGACGATACCGGATATTTCTGTTCCGTATGTTGCTGTCCGATCGAGCCCGGCATGACCGAGTGTCCGATCTGTGGCACACCGATCGATCCGGATACATTTGCCGATGCAGAAGAGCGCGCAGCTAAGAAGAAGGCTGAGCAGGAAGCAGCAGAGGCAGCAGCTAGAGCAGAAGCAGAAGCTAAGGCAGCTGCAGAGGCAGCAGCGAAGGCAGAAGCTGAGAAGAAGGCAGCTGAGGAAGCGGCAGCAGCAGCGAAGGCTGAGGCAGAAGCAAAGGCAGCAGCTGAGGCAGCAGAAGCAGCAGCGAAGGCTGAGGCAGAGGCAGCGGCTAGAGCAGAGGCAGAGGCAGTAGCAGCGGCAGCTGAGGCAGCAGCGGCAGCAGAAGCAGCAGCGAAGGCTGAGGCAGAAGCAAAGGCAGCAGCTGAGGCAGAGGCAGCAGCAAAGGCTGAAGCAGAGAAGAAGGCGGCTGAGGAAGCTGCAGCAGCGACGAAGGCAGCTGAAGAGGAAAAGGCTAAAAAGGCTGACGGTAAAGTGGTTGAGTCCGCTGACGGATCCGTTGTATACGAGATCCAGTCCGCAGTTGAGGTGGACGTTGTATCACCCGCTGACGTTACTGCAACTGAAAACTATAAATATCGTCTGGTTGACGGAGAGATCTACATCGACCAGTACATCGGAACCGGTGCGAAGGACGTACATCTTCCCGACACCATCGAAGGCTTTAAGGTCGTTGCGATCTCCGCAAGAGCTTTCTGCCGTAACGAAGAGATCGAGAACGTTTACTTCTCCGACGCGATCCGTTTCGTAGGTTCCGAAGCGTTCCATGGTTGTGAGAACCTGAAGAAGGTCATCTTCTCCCCGGCTCTTAAGACGATCCGCAGCTACGCATTCAGCTATTGTACGAGCCTTGCGATCGCAGATCTTCCTGAGGAGACGAAGGATGTCGGAAACGGCGCTTTCTACCGTTGTGCGATCAAGACGATCAACTTCCCGGCAGGTACGACCTACATCAGCCAGAACGTATGTGCACACTGTAAGGATCTCGTAACGGCAGTCCTTCCGGACGGTATCTCCGTTATCGAGCAGAACGCGTTCAACGAATGTACATCGCTTACCGATATCAACATTCCGAACAGCGTTATCGCGATCGAGGATAAGGCGCTTTACAACTGCCGCAGCCTCGGACGTATCACCATTTCCCCGATGGCTACCCGCCTCGGAAACCGTATCTTCTTCCCGAAGATGGGTCAGAACATGATCCCGAAGCTCGTGATCTTCTGTGCGAACAACTCGCCGATCCAGAGCTACTGCAAGGCAAACAACATCCGTACGAAGTCTGCAGGCGGCTTCCCGTCTCACTTCGGTAACACGAAGAACCGTGCATACTGCATGGAATTCTCCTTCTGGCTTGCAGATATGGATAACCAGGATCGTGACGATCTGGTAAATGAAATGGTCGACAAGTTCCACATTGCCCGCTATGAGGCAGAGGACGATGTAGTTGAGGATATCGGCTACAACAAGGAACTGCACGCTTACATGAACATCGATATGACAGAGGCAGATGGTAAGGATCTCTGCGCGGCACTTCCTACCGCAACCTACATCAAGATCCTGCACACCTACGAAGGTGAGATCGATGAGAACGCAAACGTTATGGTCGATTATTGATGCAAAACGAAATACTATTTGAATAATTCAAGCAGGCACCGGTTCTTCGGTGCCTGTTTTTTAATGTTGTCGTAAGAGGTGAATTAATAATTCCTTACGAAATCTTACAAAGTTTTACGGTGGATTGACCAGGCATATGCGGCATGATAAAATGGTTCCATCAGTATTTGAGAACCGAGGGTAAAGCCCGGGAGAGGGGGTTCTCAGGTTAGAAAATAGGAGGGAATTTTTATGGAAAGAATTTTGCGTCTGGCAACGCCGTTTATCATTTACCTGGTTGCGGAAGTTATCTTCTCGCTCGTAATTTTGGGAACGGCTCTTGGGGTGATCTCAGGGACTACTTCGGTCGATGCGGGTGTAAAAACAGTCGTAGATATGCCGATGATGCTGTTTGGAGCATGTACTGTTATCTTCCTGTTCTTGTGGATGAAAGACCGCGAGCAGGACGGCTACGAGGGCAATGAGATGTCGAAGCCGATGTGGCTGGTACTGCCTGTGATCGGACTTGTTTTCGCTTTGGGTGAGATCTACGCGGTACGTGGAATGCTGAACCGCGAACTCAGTGAGGTTTTCTTCGGAGTATCCGAATATGCGATGGAAGCCTTTAAGCAGCTTCCGACCTTCTTCCTCGCTATAGTTATTCTTCGGCCGGTATGTTTTGAATTCCTGCTTCGAGGGATGTTCCATCAGCGCCTTCGTGAGGAGTCGGGTCCGATCCCGACGATCGTTATCGTTGGTATTGCATCCATATTACTGTACCGTAGCGTGGATCTGGTCCTCATGAGTGTGATCCTGTCCATCGTCTATGAGTATTATCGCAATCTGGCGGCACCGCTTATCGTAAGTGTCAGCTATTCGATCGGATGCTTTATGTTTTACGCTATGAGCGGCTCATTGCCCGGCTTAAGCGGAGACATGAACCTTCTGGTGCCTCTCATGATGCTGATCTGCGTTGCAGGCGTTGGTTTCTGCGTATTCATGATCTTCCGTAAGCACAACAATCCTTACGGTTCGAAATGGTAAATGCTTATCCGGGTGAATGCTTGTAATTCACCCGGATTTGTGTTAAACTGATACTGTCGTTTTGGCACGACCGAAGGAGACCCGAAAACAGAGGAAAGACGCGATGAACCAGAAAGTATATAATTTCCTGATAAGCTTGATCCCGTTCGCCGTATTCGTCGGCGTCACGCTGGTCGTCTATTCCGTTTTTTCGATCTACGCATCTGCGGTCACACATGATGTGAATGAGGCTGAGGACTTCATCAACAAGTACCTCTTGCATCTGACCGCAGCCATTGACGCGATACTGATCCCGATCTTTTACTTGATGTGGAAGAGCGATCGAATAGCTTATCCGCTGAAAAAAACGAATATGCCGATCTTTACATGGTCCATCCTGACCCTGATCGGAGCTTCGGCCTGTCTGGCCCTGAATTACCTGCTCAGCATGTTTATGCCGAAGGCCATTTTGGACACGTATGATAGTGCGAGCGAAGTCCTTTGGAATGAGAACCTGATGTGGCTTTCGTTTGTGGCTGTCGTGATCCTGGCGCCTCTGTGCGAGGAGTTGATGTTCCGTGGCCTGATCTACACGAGGATGCGCGTCATTTTGAAGGCTCCGTATACGATCCTGATCTCGGCGCTTTTATTTGGCTTTTATCACGGGAATGCCTTACAGTTCATGTATGCATTTATGTTGGGAATCATCCTGGCCTATATGATGGAGACCTACCGAAACATTTGGGCTCCGATCGTCGTTCACGCCTCGGCGAACCTGATCTCGTGGTTTTTAACTTACGTCGTGATGATTCCGTCCGATGAGGGCGGAAGATTGGATTATTCCATATTATGCGGAAACCTGCTGATCACATTTACCGGCCTGTTCGGTATTGTATATACAAAAAAGAAAATTTCTAAGAAATCAAAGAGTGAGGAACAACATGAGTAAACTGATCACTATCGCAGTCCCTTGTTATAATTCGGCTGCCTACATGGAGAAATGTATTCAGAGCCTTTTGGTAGGCGGAGAGGATGTGGAGATCCTGATCGTGGATGATGGTTCACAGAAGGACGACACACCCGCGATCGCAGATCGCTTAGCGAAAGAACACCCGACCATCATCCGTGCCATCCATCAGGAGAATAAAGGACACGGCGGCGCGGTAAATACCGGTATCGCAAATGCGACAGGTAAATACTTCAAGGTCTGCGACAGCGACGACTGGTTCGACGCTCTTGCATTTACCAAGATCATCAAAACGCTGAAGGCTGTAGAGAAGAAGGGCGGAGTAGATATGCTCGTCGCTAACTATATCTACGACAAAGTCGGCGTTAAGAATAAGGCAGTCATGAAGTATGACAACGCCCTTCCTCAGAATAAGATCTTCACCTGGAAGGACGCAAAGAGACTTAAGGTGGGTCAGTACATCCTGATGCACTCCGTTGTATACCGCACCGGCCTGCTTCGCGAGTCCGGCCTGCAGCTTCCGGAGCACACCTTCTATGTAGATAATATCTTCGTTTATTATCCGCTGCCGTACGTTAAGAAGATCTGCTATGTGAACGTGGATCTCTATCATTACTTCATCGGCCGCGACGATCAGTCGGTCAATGAATCCGTCATGATCTCACGTATCGACCAGCAGCTGCGCGTAAACCGCATTATGATCGATTCCTACGAACTGTCGAAGTTCAAGGATAAGAAACTGGCAAACTATATGTACCAGTACCTGGGCATCATCATGACCGTTTCTTCCATTCTTCTGGTACGCATGGGAACGAAAGAGAGCCTGGCAGAGAAGAAGAAACTCTGGGAGGATCTCAAGAAGCACGACAAGAAGATGTACAACAAATTGCGTTATCGCACCTTCCTCGGCATCGGCATGAACCTGCCCGGAAGCGTCGGCAGAAAGATCATGCTCTGGGGATATGATTTCGCACAGAAGCACTTTGGATTCAACTGATATGATACAAGGGCGTCAAAGTCCCGGACGTGCATGCGTGCATGCACAGGACGGACCTTGACGCCCGAACAAACATGAGCCGCACCGGTGACGAAGGAACCGAAGAGTGCGGCGAATGATTGTAGGATTTCGAGAGTGCGAAGCACGGAGAAATCCGTGGTATCATATCAAAGTAAAGCAGGCGTCAAAGTCCCGGACGTGCTTGATGCACTTCCGGGACCTTGTTATTTGAGAGAAAGCTAAGAAGAACATGAAATCCACTAAAATCTTAGCCAGTAGGGTGTTAAAAGAAGCTTATTCTCGGCGAGAAGGCTAAGGAAAAAGCGGAAACTGGAAATATCTTAGCCGCCAGGGTGGTAAAATCAGTTCATTCTCGGCGAGAAGGCTAAGGAAAAAGCGGGAACTGCAAATATCTTAGCCGGTAGGGTGGCAAAAGGAACTTATTCTCGGCGAGAAGGCTAAGATAAACGTGGAAACTGCAAATATCTTAGCTACCAGGGTGGCTTATAAACGGCTTGAAATATAGGCGTAAAAAAGGTGGCTGAATTTGATAAAAGAAGTTGAAAAAAGTGCTTGACAAACCGTGAAAAGCAAGGTATACTAGCAAGGCAGTCAAGCGTGTTACACGTTTTGCGGGATCTTAGCTCAGCTGGGAGAGCATCTGCCTTACAAGCAGAGGGTCATAGGTTCGAGCCCTATAGGTCCCATTGCGTTATTAAAACGCTGAATTTGGCGGAATAGCTCAGTTGGCTAGAGCATACGGTTCATACCCGTAGTGTCGAGAGTTCAAATCTCCCTTCCGCTACGTTGGGAGCAGGTGCGCAGGCACCTGCTGTTTTTTTGATTTATGAGAGATGAATGCGATGAAGAAATACATCCGTGAGCACCTGCATGGATTGTGGGTCCTATATTTGGCGTTCTATCTGCCTTGGTTTTTCTGGTTGGAGGGACGTGTCACTTCCTTCCACGATATGGCGACGGAGTTCGACCGGAAGATCCCTTTTTGCGAGTATTTCATTATCCCGTATTTCCTTTGGTTCGTCTATGTCGTCGTAACATGGCTTTACTATTTCTTCCGGGATAAAAAGGAATTCTACCGCTTTGTTGCCCTTTTGTATATCGGCATGTCGATCTGCCTGACGATCTGCACCTTCTTCCACAACGGCATCCGCCTGCGTGTGGAAGTCGACCCGGACCGGAATTTCTTTACCTGGGCGGTGTTCCAGCTCCATAACGTAGATACCTCGGCAAATGTATTCCCGAGCATCCACATTTACAACACGCTGGTCTGCTGTGTCTCCCTGTTCCGTTATGCACCTTTACGCGGGAAATGGAGATTCCAGATCTCCAGTATCATCCTCTCGATCCTGATCTGCCTCTCGACCGTATTTTTGAAACAACATTCGGTCCTGGACATCGGCGGAGCGATCGTACTTTATGTGATCATGCATATGATCTTTTACCACTGGGGACCGAAACTTTTGGCTTCCCGGAAGAGTAAGGAAGCAGCGCCGACTGCTGAAGTTGATACTTGACAAAAACCCTTTCACATGATAATATACTTTCGATTGGATTCATAGCCGATTGGCAACAGTGTTGCCTTATTGATGAAGCCTCGAGCTCAAAGTTTATAAGTTGGTTACTTTATAACCATAATATGCGTATTGCAGACTTGTGAAACGGTCAATAAGAGTAGTAAAAGTGATTGCTATATAGACTCTGAGCCAGAAAAAATAGACAAGCAGGCTGCTACATACGCAGCCTGCTGTTTTTTTGTTCAGGCGATGAGCCAAAGCACGAATGCGCGCTAGCGCAGAGCAGGCATAGGAGAGAGTGATGTTAGAAAGAACAACTGATTTTATACGCCGGCAGAATCGCGCGCCGATCCATGAGGCGCTTGAGAAATTCCGTAATCTGCGTGTCGTTCCGTTCGATGTTCCCGGCCATAAGCGCGGCCGCGGTAACCCGGAACTGACCTCGTTTTTGGGCCAGCAGTGTGTTTCGGTGGATGTCAACAGCATGAAGCCGCTGGACAACCTGTGCCATCCCATTAGCGTCATCCGCGAAGCAGAGATCCTGGCGGCGGAAGCTTTCGGTGCAGCCGAAGCATTTTTGATGGTCGGCGGTACGACATCGGCCGTACAGAGTATGGTGCTGACCGCCTGCAAACGCGGTGAGGAGATCATTCTCCCCAGAAACGTGCATCGTAGCGTGATCAATGCACTCGTTCTTTGCGGCGCTATTCCGGTATATGTAAATCCGCAGGTGGATCGCCGTCTCGGCATCTCCCTCGGCATGAAGGTAGAGCAGGTGGAGCAGGCCATCCGCGAGCATCCGAACGCGGTTGCCGTTCTGGTCAATAACCCCACGTATTACGGTATCTGCTCGGATCTTCGTTCGATCGTTAAACTGGCACACGACCACGGCATGCTCTGCCTGGCGGACGAAGCACACGGAACCCACTTTTACTTCGGTGAGGACCTTCCGGTGTCGGCGATGGAAGCCGGCGCGGATATGGCATCGGTCTCCATGCATAAGAGCGGCGGAAGCCTGACACAGTCGAGTTTCCTGCTTGCAGGACCGAACGTGCACGCGGGCTATGTGCGCCAGATCATCAACCTGACCCAGACGACATCGGCCAGCTATCTTCTGATGAGCAGCCTCGATATATCGCGCCGCAACCTGGCGCTGCGCGGAGACGTGATTTTCCGCGAAGTGCGCCGGATCGCAGAGTACGCGAGAGCCGAGATCAACTCCGTCGGCGGCTATTACGCCTTCGGCCCTGAGATGATCAACGGCGATTCCATTTTCGATTTCGACCCGATCAAACTGTCCGTCCACACGTTGGATATCGGCATGGCGGGCATCGAAGTTTACGACCTTTTGCGGGATGACTACGATATCCAGATCGAGTTTGGTGATATCGGAAATATCCTCGCTTACCTTTCCATCGGCGATCGCATCCAGGAAGTGGAGCGTCTCGTGTCGGCCCTGGCGGAGATCCGCCGCCGCTACCAGCGCGACAAGACCGGTATGCTCAGCCAGGAATACATCGACCCTCAGGTAGTTGCGAGTCCGCAGGAAGCGTTCTACGCGCAGAAAGAAAGCCTTCCGATCGAAGCGACCGAAGGCCGTGTCTGCAGCGAGTTCGTAATGTGCTACCCGCCGGGCATCCCGATCCTGGCCCCGGGCGAGAGGATCACAAAAGATATTTTGGATTACATTTTGTACGCGAAGGAGAAGGGCTGCAGCATGACGGGTCCGGAGGATCCGAACATCGAGCGCCTCAACGTTTTGATCTAGTTCTCTTCGCGAAGTAAAGGAGTTGCCATGGATCTTTGGTTTTCGGAAAAACATACACCGGATGTGAAACTTTCCCTCCGGGTGGAGCGGCAGTTGTTCTCGAAGCAGAGCGACTATCAGCGTATCGATGTCTTCGAGAGCTGTGAATTCGGCCGCATTTTGGCGCTCGACGGCAATATCATGCTGACCGAGCGGGATGAGTTTATTTACAACGAGATGATCGTTCACGTGCCGATGGCGGTGCATCAGGGCATCAGCCGCGTGCTGGTCATCGGTGCCGGCGACGGTGGCGTTGTGAAGGAGCTGACACGTTATTCACGCATCGAGCACATTGACCTCGTAGAGATGGACCCGATGGTTGTAGACGCCTGCCGCCAGTACCTTCCGGGCAATGCTTGCCAGCTCGACGATGAGCGTGTTCACATCCACTACGAGAACGCACTGAAGTTCATCCGCTACTGCGAAAATGAATATGATCTGATCATCGTGGATTCCAACGATCCGTTCGGACCTTCCGAGGGCCTGTTCACGAAGGAATTCTACGGTAACTGCTATAAAGCACTGAAGGAAGACGGTATCATGGTGAACCAGCAGGGCAGCCCGTTCTATCAGCAGGACGCGGATGCCATGCAGCGCAGCCACAAGCGTATCGCGAATACCTTCCCGATCTGCCGCGTTTACCAGGCCCATATCCCGACCTATGCTGCGGGTTACTGGCTCTTCGGTTTTGCGAGCAAGAAATATCATCCCATCGATGATTTCGACTCGAAGGCGTGGAATGACCTGCACATGCGCACACGGTATTACACGACCCGCCTGCATAAGGGCGCGTTCTATCTTCCGGCCTTCCTGGAAGAAATGCTGGAGGAGGTGGAGTAATGCGTAAGCCCACCCCGAATATTGAGACTTTTATCGGATGCGATGCCGATTACGAAGAGGCGAAGATCGTCCTGTACGGCGCTCCGTTTGATTCGACGACGAGCTACCGTCCGGGCGCGCGTTTTGCGCCTGCGGCCATCCGTCACGAGAGTTATGGCCTGGAGACCTACAGCCCGTATCAGGACCGTGATCTGACCGATTATAAGGTTGCGGATCGTGGCGACCTGGAACTGTGCTTCGGCGACTCGAAACTGGCGCTGAAGGACATATCCGACGAGGCAGCAGCGATCCTGGAGGACGGCAAATTCCCGCTTTTGATGGGTGGTGAGCATTTGGTCACACTTCCTGCGGTGGAGAGCGTGGCGGCGGTCTATCCCGACCTGCACGTGATCCAGTTCGACGCGCATGCGGACCTTCGTGACGACTATCTGGGCGCGCAACTTTCCCATGCCTGCGTCATGCGTCGCTGTCATGATCTCTTGGGCGACGGACGCATTCACCAGTTCTGCATCCGCAGCGGTGAACGTGAGGAATTTCGCTTTGCGAAAGAGCACACCGACATGCATCCGTTTTCCTTCGAGGGACTAAAGGAGACGATCGAAGCGATCGGCGATGCGCCCATCTATCTGACCATCGACCTGGACTGCCTGGATTCGGGCATCTTCCCGGGTACGGGTACACCGGAGGCCGGCGGGGTCTCCTTTAACGAACTGCTGAATGCGATCCGCACGGTTTGTACGGGACGCGTGGTGGCAGCGGATGTCAATGAATTATCCCCGATGCTCGATGCGAGCGGCGCCAGCACGGCGACGGCCTGCAAGGTGGTTCGGGAACTGATATTAAGCATCTGTGAGTAACAGAGCACATTCCTTGAAAACGAAAGGAGTTACTATGAGCAGAGTACTTATCATCGGCTGCGGCGGTGTTGCGTCCGTAGCGATCTCCAAATGTTGTCAGGCTCCGGAGGTTTTCTCCGAGATCTGCATCGCGAGCCGTACGGTCTCCAAATGCGAAGCATTGGCTGCGAAGCTTGCACCTACCACGACGACAAAGATCACCACGGCACAGGTGGACGCAGACGACGTCAACCAGCTGATCGCGCTGATCAATGATTATAAGCCCGATCTGGTGATGAATATCGCATTGCCCTATCAGGATCTGACCATCATGGATGCCTGCCTGGCATGCAAGGTGAACTACATGGATACGGCGAACTACGAGCCCGAGGATACGAACGATCCCGAGTGGAGAGCCATCTATGAGAAGCGTTGCAAGGAGGAAGGTTTCTCCGCATATTTCGATTATTCCTGGCAGTGGGCTTATCAGGAGAAGTTTAAGGCAGCGGGCCTGACCGCCCTGCTCGGCAGCGGCTTCGATCCCGGTGTTACCCAGGCGTATTGCGCATATGCTCTGAAGCATGAGTTCGATAAGATCGACACGATCGACATCCTGGACTGCAATGGCGGTGACCACGGTTATCCGTTCGCAACGAACTTCAATCCGGAGATCAACCTGCGTGAGGTTTCCGCGCCCGGCAGCTACTGGGAGAACGGCAAATGGGTGGAGATCCCGGCCATGAGCATCAAGCGCGAATATGATTTCGACGAGGTAGGAGAGAAGGATATGTACCTCCTGCATCACGAGGAGATCGAGTCCCTCGCGAAGAACATTCCCGGCGTGTCCCGCATCCGCTTCTTCATGACCTTCGGTCAGAGCTACCTGACCCACATGAAGTGTCTGGAAAATGTTGGCATGCTTTCGACCGAGCCGATCATGTTCGAGGGCCACGAGATCGTTCCGATCCAGTTCTTGAAGGCACTTCTGCCGGATCCCGCGTCGCTCGGACCGCGCACGAAGGGTAAGACAAACATCGGTTGTATCTTCACCGGTGAGAAGGACGGAAAGAAAAAGACCTATTATATCTACAATGTGTGCGACCATCAGGAGTGCTACCGCGAGGTAGGTTCCCAGGCCATTTCCTATACCACCGGCGTTCCCGCGATGTGCGGCGCCATGATGATGCTGAAGGGATACTGGAATAAGCCCGGCGTTTATACCGTTGAAGAGTTTGATCCGGATCCGTTCATGGAAGCACTTTGCAAATACGGCCTTCCGCATAAGGAGAGCCACGACCCGAAGTTAGTTCCGTAACAGAGGTTTAAAGATAAAGGAGTTCGGATGCGATGAAAGAGAAGCTTACACATCTGAAGCTTTCCGGCGCCGGAGCAGACATGCCCCGGCGTATTCTTTGCAGTGACGTGCCTACGCCGTGTTATCTGATCGACGAGGCGAAACTGCGGGAGAACGGAAGGATATTAAAAGAGATCGAAGACGCGACAGGATGTCGGATCCTGCTCGCGCAGAAAGCATTTTCCAATTACGACCTGTACCCGGTATTGGAGGAATATCTGGCGGGGACCGAGGCGAGCGGCCTGTTCGAGGCGCGCCTGGGCCGTGAGAAGATGCCCGCGAAGGAGTGCCACGTCTTTTCGGCGGCCTACGTTCCGGAGCAGTTCGACGAGCTTTTGGAATATGCGGATCATATCGTGTTCAACAGCCCGAGCCAGCTGCGCATGTTCGGACCGGCCGCGAAGAAGGCCGGAAAAGAGGTAGGCCTGCGCATCAATCCCCTGTGCCAGACGCAGGAGGGGCATGAGATCTACGACCCGTGCGCGCCCGGCGGAAGACTCGGGACCACAAAACAGGCGTGGGATGAACAGATGGATGGTGACCTCATTGCGATGCTGGATGGCCTGCATTTTCACACCCTGTGTGAGCAGAACTCCGATGCGCTCGAGATCACCCTGCGCGCGGTGGAGGAGCAGTTCGGCGACATCATGCATAAGATGCGCTGGATCAACATGGGCGGCGGCCACCACATCACCCGGGCGGACTACGACCGTGAACTCCTGAAGAAACTCATTTGCCATGTACGCGATACCTATGGTGTCACCGTGTATCTGGAGCCGGGCGAAGCAGTCGCGCTGAACGCCGGCTACCTGTGCACACGTGTTCTCGATTTCGTAAAGAACGGTGACGTGGTCAATGCGATCCTGGATATGTCGGCAGCCTGCCACACGCCGGACGTACTGGAGATGCCGTACCGTCCGCCGCTTTACGAAGGATTTGAGGCGGGAGAGAAGCCTTACACCTATCGTCTGGGCGGCCCGACCTGCCTGTCCGGCGACATCATCGGCGATTATGCCTTTGAACAGCCTTTAGAGGCCGGACAACGGCTTTTATTCGAGGACATGGCGATCTATACGACCTGCAAAAACAACACGTTTAACGGCATGCCATTGCCCGATATCTGGGTCGTAAGGGGAGAAGCGATCGTACGTTTGACGGATTTCACCTACGAGGATTTCAAAGGCCGCCTCGGAACGAAGGATCCGGCCTGAAAAACGGTGGTAAATCTGCCATTTGTGTCGGGTTTTCACACAAATTTCACATTTATTGTGTTTAATTATGACAGCACCATATGAACCAAGGAGGACATGGCTTTGATCGAAGTTAAAAACCTGGTAAAACGGTACGGTCTGATCCCTGCGGTCGACAATATCAGCTTTACCTTACATCCCGGCAAGATCTACGGTTTTTTGGGACCGAACGGCGCCGGAAAGTCTACGACCATGAACATTATGACCGGATATATCGCTGCAACGAGCGGAGATGTCCGGATCAATGAATACAGTATTGTTGAGGATCCCGAAGAGGCGAAGAGCTTCATCGGTTATCTGCCTGAGATACCGCCCGTCTATCCCGACATGACCGTCGAGGAGTACCTGCGTTTCGTTGCCGAATTGAAGGGTGTGAAGCGTTCCGAGCGGAAAGATCAGGTGGCCAGCGCGATCCGGCGTACACGTTTGGAAGATTACCGTCGCCGTCTGATCCGCAACCTGTCAAAAGGTTACCGGCAGAGAGTCGGCCTGGCACAGGCACTTCTGGGTCATCCCCAGTTCATTATCCTCGATGAGCCGACGGTCGGCCTGGACCCGAACCAGATCCTCGAGATCCGTAAACTGATCCGTGAGATCGCGATATCGGGAGAGGATGTGCCGGAAGAGGAGCGTCCTATCGTCCTCTTGAGTTCGCATATCATGCAGGAAGTCAGCGCTGTCTGCGATGAGATCCTGATCATCGCGCATGGACGTTTGATCGTTATGGATACGCCCGATAAACTGATCTCCCGTTATCATGTGAACGATGTTTATGAGATCGAAGCCCGCTGCAGCGAGGAACGCTTAAACGAAGTGCTCGCTCCGTTTAAGGAGATGGCGGAATTCGATTTTGACAGCAATGATATGCCGGACGGCATCTCAAAGCTGGTGCTGACGTTCCCGAAGGATTCGGACGTAGCGGAATTGCTGTTTAAGACATTGGCAAAGGAAGGCATTCCCGTACGCCAGTTTAAGCGCAACGTTCCGACATTGGAAGATATCTTCCTGCAGCTCGTAGCGAAGGCAGATGAGGAATTTGCCGCACGCGAAGAAGAGCGGATGAAGGAAGAAAGCTTACGGAACGCTGCAAATAGTTTTGATGTCACGCCTATGGAGGATGAGCCCGAGCAGGCGGATGACGATGAAACCGAAGCAGAAGACGACGAAGCCGATGAAACGGTAGAGGAAGCTGCTGAAGAAACGAAGGAAGGAGGAGACGAGTCATGATCGCTGTATGGAAACGTGAATTGAAATCTTTTTTTGACGATATGCTCGGGTACTTTATCGTAGCGGCGTTTCTTATGCTCATCGGATATTTCTTCTCCGAATACAACATTGAAAACCCGTACGCATTTTTCGCGTATCCGATATGTGCGGTGTCTACGTTCATGTCCGCTCTGATCCCGCTTCTTACCATGCGTAGTTTCTCTGAAGAGCGCAAATCCAAAACGGATCAGTTGCTTCTGACGGCGCCGGTCAGCGTTTGGAAGATCACGATGGGTAAATATCTGGCCATGGTATCTGTTTTTGCCATTCCGGTCCTGATCTCCTGTGTATATCCTATCGTTATCTACGTTACCGGTTCCTACGCATATCCTCTCACCGACTATACGACCATTCTGGCGTTTTTCCTGGTCGGTGCGTCCTATATCGCGATCGGCATGTTCTTTTCATCACTGACGGAAAGTCAGATCATTGCTGCTCTGTTGGCATTCGCTTTCATGTTCATCCTGGGAAATCTCCGCAGCCTGGCTACGAAGGTCCCGATGGAAGAGTGGAAGAATGCAGTGATCCTGATCTTATTCACCGTCGTATTCTTCGTGATCTTTTTCAAGATGACGCAGAACTTCTACGTTTCATTTGCCGTATTCGCCGTATTGTGTATCGGTGTTGCAGTTGCTTATCATCTGAACCCGGATATGTTCTACGGAGTAGTCGGCCAGATCATGCGTGCTGTTTCTTATGGTGAAACGCTCTATCTGTTTGCTAACAATATCTTTGATGTAACTTCGATCGTGCTTTATTTGTCAGTATCGGCCTTCTTTATCTTCCTGACCATTCAGTCGATCCAGAAGAGAAGATACAGCTAGGAGGATGAAAAAATGGAAAACAAAAACAATGCGTCCATAAAGCACGGTTCATACAGCATGTTGATGGTCGTATTGGTCCTGGCTTTTCTGGTCGCGGCCAATATCCTGGTGCAGAAGCTGCCCACCGGCATGACTGCTTATGACATGAGCGATATCAAGCTTTATTCGATCTCTGATAAAACAAAAGAAGTCGTCCGCTCTCTGGAAGAAGATGTAACGATCTACCTGATCGGCGAGACCGGAGAACAGGATCAGATCCTCAGCCAGATGCTGGCACTTTATGATGACCAGTCTTCCAAAGTCCATGTGAAGGAACTGGATAAAAACGGCGGTTTTGCTACTTTGAAGAAATACGGCCTCGAAAACGAGACCATCGAAAACGGAAGTATCCTCGTGGCTTCCGAAGAAAGAATGAAGTTTATCCCTGCGTCGGATATTTACGAACTGGACTATGCAAAATACATGCAATATCAGACCGAAATGTATAATTACGATGGCGAAGGTGAGGTTACTTCGGCACTGATCTATGTTACTACGAAGGACATTCCGAAGATCTGCCGTGTTATCGGCCATGAAGAACTCGCACTGGGAGATACGATCCTCTCGGCGATAAAGAAGGCAAGTTATGAATTGACCGAGGTCAATCTTGCAACCTCTTCGATCCCTGACGATTGTGACATTTTGCTGATCAATGCACCGGCGAGAGATTATACAGCGGATGAAGCGAATAAAGTCCGCGACTATTTGGACCGTGGCGGAAAGCTCTTCCTCGATTGTACATATGAAAACTACGAAACGGAAAGCTTTAAGAGCCTTCTCGAGTACTGCGGTATCGAGCTGAAGAAGGGTGTTGTTTTCGAACAGGCAGACCGCTGCCAGCAGCCGGAGGCTCCGTTCGCGTACTTTGCAAATGTAAGTTCCTCCGCTCCGATAACTAAGGAAATGTCGCAGAACACATACGCGTTCGTTTACATTTCGACGGGTCTGTATACTTCCGAAATGAAGAGAACGTCATTGACGTTGACACCGTTCTTACAGACGACATCGGGTTCCTTCCTGCGTGTCGAATATGAGACGAATGATAAGATCTCCAAAACGGAGACCGACCTGGGCGGCCCGATCACGATCGGTCTGACCGGAGAAGACAGCGTGAGCGGGATGAAGATGGTAGTGCTCGGAACCCCGAACCTGGCATCGAATAACGTTTTGAACGCATTTCCCAATACGTTGAACCTGGATATCTACATCGCCAGCCTGAACTATCTGTGTGCATTCGACAAAAGCGTCAGCATTCCGATTAAGAGCACTGATTTCGGCCAGAATATCTACATGGCATCGACCCGGAATCTTTCACTCATCCTTACGGTTGCCGTGCTTCCGATCGTAGTGCTTCTGATCGGTTTCATTGTATGGTATAAGAGGAGAAATCGGTAATGGCAACGCTTACGGGTCTTTCCGCAGAGGAAAGAAGAAAAAGAAAAAAGAGAAAGCAGATCATGAAGGTCGTGATCCCGCTTGCCTTTCTGGTCCTGCTCGCAGGGCTCGTGGTCGGTATCCATTTCGTGAACCGGTATAACGAGCAAAAGCGGCTGGAGGAGCTGGCGGCGCAGACGACCGCGGCTCCGAAGAAGAGCGACCTGGTCATGCTTTCAACGGATGATATCGACGAGATCACGGTCATTTCGGCAGACAGCGTTTCCGGAGAAGAGAAAACCTTCATCCGGAGCGGAGAGGACCGTGCCTGGAAATGGAAGAATAACACGAGCCTCGAACTTAATAAGACACTGATCGGTGGCTTGGTGGATAATGTCGCCCAGATCACGAGCATCAACACGGTCTCGGATGACCTGGAGAGCAACAGCGAGGTGTACGGTCTGAAGGATCCGGCCCACACCGTAAAGATCCGCACGACCGAGGGGGAAGAGATCGAGATCCACGTCGGAAGCAAGTCTCCCAGCGGTACATACTACTTTATGGCTGTGAAGGGCGATAATCACATTTACATGCTGGGTCCTACCTTGTACAGTTATCTGGTTCGCGAACTGGCTGAGTATATCGAACTCGAGAAGTTCCCCGAACTGGAGGAGCAGCAGTTTGACAGCCTGTCTGTCAAGAAGCCGGGAGAGACTGAGGCGATCTGCGGTTATTACAACCCCGGAGACCTTCTTCAGGTAGACCGGATGGCGCTGAGTCTGTGGTATTTCGCTTCGGAAACATCCGGACGTTATGACAGTATGGACTACGAGAAGGGCAGAAGCCTGAACGAGGCGATCCTCGGTGTGTCATATTCGGGTTGCGTTCGTGCCATGCCGACAGAGGAAGAACTGAAGGAGTTCGGTCTGAAGGACGATGCTACGAAGATCGCGCTTACCTATAAGAAGTACGGTGTCGAGGTACAGCCCGACGGTTCATTGCCCTTCGAGCGTAAGCAGATCCGCTTAACGATCGGTAAGGAAATGAAGTATAATGATATGACGTATTATTATGCGCAGCTCGACGGCGCGGGTCCCGTATTCCGTATCCTGAAGAAGGGCGGAATGGACTTCGTCATGGAGTCCTTCACGAAGGAAAACATGATGACCTTGCTGCCTACGCAGATCGGTATCGCGAATGTTGACCGGATCAAGCTCATCTACAAATCGAAGGAGCATGATTTCGAGATCCGCCGCGAGACCACTAAGGATGAAAACGGTCAGGAAACGACGGTTGAACGTTTCTTCGGAGACGGTATCGAATTTGAAGATTCGTCGTTCCGTACCTTCTACTCGATGCTCGCAGCATTGTCCGCGAACCAGTATCTGCCACCGGAGAAGGTGAAGAAGGACGCCGAAGTCATCCTGGATTACGAATTCTTCACGAACTACGGGGAGAATGAAACAAAGCATATCCGCCTGCTGGAATACGATGATAATGCCAGCCAGTTGGAGATCAACGGTGAGATCCTGTATCTCGTAAACCGTACGGAAAGAAAAAAGATCGAGTCGAATATCGATAGCATACTTTCGGCTCTGGAATAGGATCATCTATGAAACGATTGCTGTTTACTAAGCCTGTCTACAAAGAGACCATCTGGGGTGGGGACCGTTTACGGACGGAGTTTTCCTATCCCATACCCGGGGATAAGACCGGCGAATGCTGGGCGATCAGCGCACACCCTGCGGGCGACTGTGAGGTGTGCGCGCCCGGCACGCCATACGACGGGCGGCTACTGTCCGAACTGTGGGCGAATGAGCCCCAGCTCTTCGGATATGTAAATAGCGATCGTTTCCCTTTACTCGTAAAGATCATCGACGCCGCGGACGACCTGAGCATCCAGTTGCATCCGGACGATGCTTATGCGAAGGAGCATGAGAATGGCTCGCTCGGGAAGACCGAGTGCTGGTACATCCTGTCGTGCGATCCGGACGCGACGATCGTTATCGGACATAATGCAGCCTCGAAGGAAGAGGCGCGGAAGATGATCGATGAGAAGCGGTGGGGTGATTTCCTTCGTGAAGTGCCCATCCACCCTGGTGATTTCTTTATGCTGAAACCAGGTACGGTCCATGCGATCAAACGTGGAACCATGCTTCTGGAAACACAGCAGAGCAGTGACATAACCTATCGTTTATACGATTATGATCGCCTGCAAAACGGAAAATTGCGGGATTTGCACATCGAGAAGAGCCTCGATGTCATGCAGGCTCCTTTCGATCCACAGGCTTGCATAGCCTCGGATCATAAAACCGTGCAGAACGGGAACAGTGAGATCACGCGTCTCGTGGACTGCGAATGTTTTACGGTCGACCGTATCGTTGTAAAGAACGAAGGCACTCCGGCCGTCCTGAATACACGTGGCCGTTTTATCAACGTCAGTGTGATCGACGGAACGGGACTGCTTGACGAAACGCCGATCCGAAAGGGAGATCATTTTATCCTCCCGGCCGGATACGGAAGCTATGAACTCAAAGGGGAGATGACGCTCATCGAGTCGCATTTACCCTATGATGCAGATGCGAAGGAGAAGTACTTCGGCAAATGCATCGATCTGCATGTTCATTCGAACGGATCCGACGGTACACTTACGCCGACGCAGGTCGTGGAGCAGGCGGCGCAGGCCGGCCTCTATGCGATGGCGCTCACCGACCATGACACGGTAAGTGGTGTAGCAGAGGCGATCGAGGCGGGAGAACGGCTGAATGTCCGCGTCATTCCCGCGATCGAGATCTCGTCTGCACGGAACGGCGGAGATGTGCACATCCTCGGATATGGAGTGGATGTGAAAAATGCGGAGTTTCTGGAGGAATTAGGGAAGATCCGCAACATCCGCATCGAACGCAACCGAAAGATGGCGAAACTGCTGGCGGACCATGGCTTTTCCATAACGTACGAGGAACTGTTGGCGAAATTCGGCGAGGGCGCGATCATTACCCGCGCACACTTCGCGCGGTATCTGCTGGACACGGATCAGATCGGTTCCGTGAGCGAGGCGTTTGAGAAATATATCGGCCCAGGCTGCCCGTGTTATCTCCCGAAGGAGGAGATCACGATCGAGCGTGCCATGGCGATCCTGCGTATGGCGGGAGGGCGACCGGTTTTAGCCCATCCTATGCTTTATAAACTGACAAAGGATGAACTGGAGGAACTGGTCGATCGGTTGATCGATCTGGGACTCTACGGGATCGAAGCGGTCTACACGACCTATTCGACGGAAGAAGAGAACTATGTAAAGAGACTGGCCCGGAGAAAAGGCCTTGTGATCACCGGCGGCTCGGATTTCCACGGAGCGAATAAGCCGAAGATCGCGATCGGCAAGGGATACGGCGGCCTGTATGTGCCTGCGGATCTTTTGGAAGATCTTAACCTGCCCGAGGTGTAAACATGAACTATCGATATTTGGCGCTGGATCTGGACGGCACCCTGGTGAATTCACAGAAGGTGATCACGCCCGCGACCTACGAAGCCTTGATGAAGATACAGGAAAACGGAGCGAAGGTCATCCTCTGTTCCGGCCGTCCCATGGACGGGATCCTCGCATTGGCCCGTCAATTGAAACTGAAAGACTACGGCGGCTACATCATCTCGTTCAACGGCGGGCGTGTGGTATCCTGTGCGACCGGGGAGATCGTTTTTCAGCGGGAAGTTGCGCCGGATGAGTTGTGGAAGGTATTCCACTACGCGAAAGAGTATAAAACGCCGCTGCTCATGCATCAGAAGGGCAGTGTGCTGGCGGAATACGCGGACAATGAATACATCGTCCTGGAGGCAAAGATAAACCATATGCCCGTGCGTAAGGTCGACGATCTGTCGAAGCATACGGACGAACCGGTCATCAAATTCATCGCGGTGGAGAAACCGGACTATCTGGCTACGGTCGAGCCGAAGATGCGCGAGGCACTGGGGCCGAACTTCCACGTAATGCGATCCGAGCCGTTTTTCCTCGAGATCATGGCGAAGGACATCGAGAAGTCTTATGCGTTAGACCGCCTGTTGGAAACGCTCGGAGATACGAAGGATGCTCTGGTCGCATGCGGCGACGGTTTCAACGATATATCCATGATCGAGTATGCAGGAATGGGCGTGGCTATGGCAAATGCGCAACCGGCCGTGAAGGAAGTTGCGGATTTCATCACCCGCTCAAACGACGACGACGGGATCGCTTTGGTGTGTGAAATGTTCTTTCCACGACCTGTGTGATAGTACGGTCTTAATTTCTTCTTGTTATTTTCACAAAAATGCGATATACTGAAGGAAGCGCTGACTATATCGGCGTTTCCTTTTCATTTTCTGAAAACGAAGGTTGCATACTTTCCTCTAGACTATTTTACGGGACGGGTGACACGATCTACCCGATGTTCCGGTAACGGCTGACCCGTAAGCAAGGAGGTTTTATGAGATATAAGATCCTGGACTACGATTATCTGTTGAATTCCTACGCGGATGATATCGATCTTCGCATGTCGAATTACGAGAATACGAAGCAGCGGATCCTGCCGGAGGGTGAATCTCTGGTGGATTTCGCGAATGCGCATGAGTATTTCGGCTTCCATACGACGAAGGACGGCTGGGTGTACCGTGAGTGGGCACCGGGCGCACAGGCCATGTACCTGACGGGCGACTTCAACGATTGGAACCCGCACGCATTGCCCATGCACGAACTGGAAAACGGTGTTTGGGAAGTATCCATTCCCGGTAAGAAGACACTGTTCGACGGATGCCGTGTACAGGCAGTCGTATGCGCGAACGGAGAGGAACTTCGGCGTATTCCCCTCTATATCCATCGTGTGGTTCAGGAAGCGAATTCCGAGGTGTGGAACGGTGTGATCTCCGTCCCGAAGCGGAAGTTCGTCTGGACGGATGCGGATTTCGCGCCCGAGATGCCGCCGTATATCTACGAATGCCACATCGGCATGGCGCAGGAAAAATACGGCGTCGGTACGTATCAGGAATTCACTGATAAGATCCTGCCGCGCGTACAGCAGCTCGGTTATAATACCATTCAGCTCATGGCCATCATGGAGCATCCGTATTATGCTTCCTTCGGCTACCAGGTGACGAATTTCTTCGCGGCTTCGTCGCGTTTCGGCTCTGAGCATGACCTGAAGAAACTGGTCAATACAGCGCATAAGATGGGCATTCGTGTCCTCCTCGACGTGGTGCATTCGCACGCAGCGAAGAACACCTCCGAGGGCATCAACCGCTTCGATGGTACCGATGTGCAGTTCTTCCATGAGGGAGATCGCGGAAACCACCGTGAGTGGGATACCAAACTGTTTAATTACGGAAAGCCGGAAGTGCTGCATTTCCTGCTTTCGAACCTGAAATATTGGATGACGGAGTACCATTTCGACGGTTTCCGTTTCGACGGCGTTACCAGCATGTTGTATCACGATCATGCGCTGGGAACGAACTTCGACAACTATGATAAGTATTTCTCGCTGAATACCGACACGGACGCTGTGACATATCTGCAGCTGGCCAATGAACTCGTGCACGCGATCAATCCGAACGCGATCACGATCGCGGAGGATATGTCCGCGATGCCCGGCATGGCGATGAAGATCCGCTACGGCGGCATCGGCTTCGACTACCGCCTGGCGATGGGCGCGGCTCCGATGTGGATCAAATTCCTCGACGAGATGCGCGACGAAGACTGGGACATCTGGCGTATGTGGTACGAGCTTTCCGGCCGTCGCCCGCACGAGAAGGTCATCGGTTACGTGGAGTGCCACGATCAGGCGCTCGTCGGAGATAAGACGGTGATGTTCCGCCTGTGCGACCAGGAGATGTACTGGAACATGTCGAAACGCTCGCAGAGCGTCATCATTGACCGCGGTATCGCCCTGCATAAGATGATCCGCTGGATCACCGAGACCGTGGGCGGCGAGGGCTACCTGAACTTCATGGGCAATGAATTCGGCCACCCCGAGTGGATCGATTTCCCGCGTGAAGGCAACAACTGGAGCTACCATTACTGTCGCAGACAGTGGTCGCTGGCGGATAATAACGACCTCCGCTACGGACAGCTCATGCAGTTTGATAAAGACATGATCGCGCTGTCGAAGCGCGAGGATGTCCTGAAGGGACGCACGCACAATTTGTGGATGCACCAGCAGGATAAGGTGATCGCCTATGAGCGTAATGACATCGTCTTTGTGTTTAATTTCCATCCGACGAAGTCATTTACCGGATACTTCATTCCGGTGCCTGCTCCGGGTAAATATCAGGTCATCATGTCGAGCGACCAGAAGCGCTATGGCGGACAGCAGCGCATCGATATGAATTATGTCTACACGGCAGATGAGCTGGGTGACGGAAGATATGGGTTCCCCATCTACCTTCCGAGCCGCACGGCATTTGCCATGAAGAAGATCGAAGAAGAATAAAACGTTCGGGCCTTATTTGGTGGGAGAGGATCTCACGGATGAGGCCCGTTCTGTATGCTTGCTACTTTTTTTCGAAAATCGGGCTTAACCGCTTGACAAGGGGGCAGAAGGCAGTTATAATCTCTGACAAGAGGTTTGCAAAGCAGACCGTACATAGTCAAAGGCGATGATTAGGAAGAAGTAAGTTCCGATACGGGATACAGAAAGCTGCCGGTTGATGAGAGGCGCATTCACGATGGGACCGAATACATCCTATAGCCGCGCACCGAACGAGTGATCCAGTAGGCTGCGCCGCATGCATGCGTTAATGTGCCGGGGTATGGAAGTACCCGCTGAGGCAGAAAGTGTGAGCTTTTTGCGAAGAAAGGTGGTAACACGACTTTTGATCGTCCTTTTGCGAAGGGGCGTTATTTTTTTGCAAAAATTCCACGCGGCAAGCGTAAGGACAAAAAAGCCAATGGAGGTAAAAAGATGAAGATTTATGAAGAACTGAAGGCACGTGGGCTGATCGCCCAGGTAACCGATGAAGAGCGCATCCGCGATCTCGTGAATAACGGGAAGGCGACTTTCTACATCGGCTTTGATCCCACTGCGGACAGCTTGCACGTGGGACATTTCATGGCGCTGTGTCTGATGAAGCGTCTGCAGATGGCGGGCAATAAGCCCATCGCCCTGCTTGGCGGCGGCACCGGCATGATCGGCGACCCGTCCGGTAAGACCGACATGCGTAAGATGCTGACGAAGGAGCAGATCGACCACAACATCGAATGCTTCAAGAAGCAGATGGCGAGATTTATCGATTTCTCGGATGGAAAGGCATTGATCGTAAACAACGCCGACTGGCTGTTGGATCTCAACTACGTGGAACTGCTCCGCGAAGTAGGGCCTCATTTTTCGGTCAATCGTATGCTGACGGCGGAGTGCTACAAGCAGCGCATGGAGCGTGGCCTGACCTTCCTGGAGTTCAACTACATGATCATGCAGAGCTACGACTTCTACAAGTTGTTCCAGGATTACGGCTGCAACCTGCAGTTTGGCGGTGACGACCAGTGGAGCAACATGCTCGGCGGTACGGAGCTCATTCGCCGTAAGCTCGGTGAGGACGCGAGCGCGATGACCATCACGCTGCTCCTGAATTCCGAGGGTAAGAAGATGGGTAAGACCGAGAAGGGCGCAGTATGGCTTGATGCCGAGAAGACTTCTCCGTTCGAGTTCTACCAGTACTGGAGAAACGTCGAGGATCAGGATGTGCTGAAGTGCATCCGTATGCTGACCTTCCTGCCGCTCGAGGAGATCGAGACGATGAGCACTTGGGAGGGCAGCCAGCTCAACAAGGCGAAGGAGATCCTGGCGTTCGAACTGACGAAACTCGTACATGGCGAGGAAGAGGCCGTAAAGGCGCAGGAAGCAGCGCGTGCGCTGTTCACCGGCGGCAATGCAGCCAACATGCCTTCCTTCGCGCTTTCAGATGAGGATTTCACGGATGGTGTGATCGACATTCAGGCAGTGCTCGTTAAGAGTGGTCTGGTTCCTTCCCGTTCCGAGGGACGTCGTGCGATCGAGCAGGGCGGTGTATCCGTGGACGGCGAGAAGATCGCAGCTACCGACCTCAAGTTCACGAAGGATGACTTCGCGGGCGAGGGTAAGGTATTCAAGCGCGGAAAGAAGAATTTCTGCAGAGTCAGCCTGTAAGGGCTCGCATATAGCAAACGAAGGACCCGGTCCGGCAGGAAACTGCCGCGCCGGGCCTTTTCGCTTAATTGTTTCAAATGTTTAGAAAAATGTAAGAATTTCGTAATTGACACGGCCCTTTTTCGGTGCTATGATACCGAATAGTTCAAAATTGAACATTTCAAGAAAGGAGGTATTCCATTGGCTGATATCATCAAGTATCGTCGCAGAGGTGCGATGTTTGTAAATAATCTGACCGCCGCATATAACCATGCGATGAGTCCTTTATGTGAGGAAGTGCATTTAAAAGTCCATCAATTGAATATGCTTCAGTTCCTCGAAGAGAACCCGGAGACGAACACGGCGAAAGATATCTGCAGATGTCTGTGGATGAAGCCCGGACTCGTTTCAATGTCCGTGGATGAACTGGTCGAGATGGGATATCTCGTTCGAGAGTCGGTCTCCGGTGACCGGCGTAAGGTCCGCCTGACTCTGACAGAGAAAGCAAAGAAGCTGACGGGGCGTATTTTGCAGATGCAGAGTGAATTCATCGACCGGGCGAAGCAGGGCCTTACCGATCAGGAGAAGGATCAGTTGGAAGGCTTCTTCGATGTGATCTTCGATAACATCGATCAGATGAGCCGCTGACCTGCCTGTTAAAGTAAACTGAAAGAGGATGAGTACATGTTAGAACTGAAGAATATCGTCAAGGATTATCCCGCGGGCGATGGTACCGTTCATGCGTTGAAGGGTATCAGCCTGAATTTCCGAAATGCCGATTTTGTTTCCATTTTGGGTCCCTCCGGCTGCGGTAAGACAACGATGCTGAACATCATCGGCGGCCTGGATAAATATACCCAGGGCGACCTGGTCATCGGCGGAACATCGACCACGGCGTTTAAGGACCGTGACTGGGACGGCTACCGCAACCATTCCATCGGTTTCGTGTTCCAGAGTTATAATCTGATCCCGCACCAGACCGTGCTGCAGAATGTCGAGCTCGCGCTGACATTGTCCGGCGTTTCGAAGGCGGAGCGCAGGGAGCGCGCGAAGAAAGCGCTCGAGGCCGTAGGCCTGGCGACGCAGCTGAAGAAGCTGCCCGGCGAGATGAGCGGCGGCCAGATGCAGCGTGTTGCGATCGCGCGTGCATTGGTCAATGATCCCGACATCATCCTGGCGGATGAGCCGACGGGTGCGCTCGATACCGAGACCAGTATTCAGGTCATGGAGATCCTGAAGGAGATCTCGAAGGATCGCCTGATCATCATGGTAACGCACAACCCGGATATTGCCGAGCGTTATTCCACCCGTATCATAAAGATGCTCGACGGTGAGATCACCGGCGACTCCAATCCGCTGACCGACGAAGAGATCGAGAAGCTTCGTAAGGAAGATGCGGAGAAGAAGGAGAAGCAGAGCAAGAAAAAGCTGCCGTCCATGTCGTTCGCGACTTCGTTCGGCCTGTCCCTGAAGAACCTGTTCACGAAGAAGGGAAGAACCATTCTGACTTCGTTCGCGGGCAGTATCGGTATCATCGGTATCGCGTTGATCTTCTCGGTATCGCATGGTATGACGACTTACATCGATTACGTGCAGGAGGACACATTGTCCAGTTATCCGTTGACGCTGCAAGCGCAGAACGTCGATTTCGGAAGCCTGCTTGAGACATATATCAACCTGGTAAAGGGTAACAAAGACCACGATCACGATGCGGTTTATCAGAAACCGGCCATGTACGATCTGGTCAATACGATGAGTACCCTCCAGGATAAGACCAATGACCTTCGTTCCTTTAAGAAGTATCTGGAAGAGGAGCGAAGCAACCCGAACAGCACGAGCGGCCTGCGTGATGCGTTGAGCGCCGTTCAGTATACCTACAACTTAAGCCCGCTGATCTACACAAAGAGCGTGGACGGAACCATCATCCACTCCGATGTGCAGGAACTGATGAGCCGCATCTTCATGAAGTCCATGAGTAAGATGCTCGGCAATATGCTCGGCGGCGACGACGAAGGAAGCAGCAGTAGCAGCAGCCTTCTTTCTCCTTCGATGTTCACTTCTTCCAGCGCGACCTATGGCATGGGAAGCAACACATACATGAACATTTGGCAGGAGATGGTTCCGGGCATGAATGGTGAGATCCGCACCGAACTGCTGGATAAGCAGTATGACTTGATTTATGGCGCATGGCCGACTGCATATAATGAAGTTGTGCTGGTACTGGATGAGAATAACGAGATCGGCGATATGGCGCTGTATGCGCTCGGTCTGGTTTCTGAAAAAGAGATCGACGACATCATGGATGCTGCCATCAACAATACGACGGTTGAAAAGAAGCAGGTCAAATGGAGTTACGAGGAGATCTGCGAGACAGAGTTCCGTATGATCCTGAATGCCGATTGCTATCGGAAAGATCAGGCGACCGGCCTTTACACCGATCTTCGTGATACCGATGCCGGCCTGAAATATCTCTATGACAATGCGATCCAGTTGAAGGTGGTAGGTATCATCCGCCCGGCGGAGGATGCAGTATCGAATATGCTGACCGGCGCCATCGCTTATACGCATTTGCTGACGGAGTATGTCATCGAAAAGAACAACGAGTCCGAGGCGATCGCCGCACAGAAAGCAGATCCTTCCGTGGATATCTTTACAGGACTGGCGTTCAAGGATAAAGAAGGCAAACTTTCCGACGAGCAGAAGGCGGAAGTTTTTAAAAAGAATGCGGATCTCCTTTCGGATAAGGAATTGGCAAAACTTTATGTGAAGATCAAATCCGTTCCTCCGGAAGATGTTCTGAAGGAGAGTATCGAAAAGACACTGGGTTCGATGTCGCGAGAAGACATCGACCGCCTGATCATCCAGGGGATCGTTTCACAGACCGGTATGAGTGAAGCAGATGTCAAAGAGTATGTTTCCGCGATGAGCGATGAAGAGATCTACGCAATGCTTTCAAAGACTCTGCAGGAGCAGGTGAAGGCGGCTTATGCGGCGCAGGTCGAGGCACAGATGGGAACGCTGAACGAGGAACAACTCGCAGGTGCTTTCCGTCAGGAGCAGGCGACATTTACCGACGAGCAGATGGTGGAATACTATGAACTGCTGAATTTCTCACGTTCCAACTACGATGCAAACCTGATCGTACTGGGGTGCGTGGATCTGGACGATCCGTTTGGCATCAACCTGTACGCATCCAGCTTTGCGAATAAGGACATCATCAAAGATGCGATCGACGCTTACAACGAAGCGGCGGACGAGGGCTCACAGATCGAATATACAGATATCATTGGCCTCCTGATGTCCTCCATCACTACGATCATCAATGCGATCACCTACGTGCTCATCGCATTCGTAGCGATCTCCCTGGTGGTTTCTTCCATCATGATCGGTGTCATCACCCTGATCTCCGTACAGGAGAGAACGAAGGAGATCGGTATCCTGCGTGCGATCGGTGCATCGAAGCGTAATGTATCGCACATGTTCAATGCAGAGACCATGATCATCGGTTTCACCGCAGGCCTGCTCGGCGTAGTAGTCACCTACCTGATGTGCATCCCGATCAATATCATCCTGCATAACCTGACAGGACTGCATAACCTTTCGGCGATCCTGCCGATCCCGGTAGCTTTGGTGCTGATCACGATCAGTGTCCTGCTCACGTTGATCTCGGGCATCATCCCGTCGAGAAGCGCGGCGAAGAAAGATCCGGTAGTAGCACTTAGAACCGAGTAAACAATATTCATACACAAGGAGAAGCGGCACGCCACAAACGTGCCGCTTTTTTGAACATGGTTTCGGGCGGAACCCGGGTTCTGCGGTCGATGTACCTGTTATCACCGCATGCACTCCTCACTGAACGGTTCACTGCGTTGTGAAAAACGGACGTTCGGATTTTTTCTACAACTCGCTCTCATGTTCAGTTTGGAGTGTATGCGGTGAAACTGCGACAGATAGTAGAACCCGGGCTCCACCCCGAAACCCGCTACACGGAGAGCGGCACTATTTGTGGCGTACCGCTTTTCTCTCATGTGGTGGAGTGGGAGGAGAAAGCAAGATAGGTTCTTTCGTTGACGGGGGATGGTGGGTGTGTTATGATGGGGGTGTGGTTGTGTTCGGGAGTGAGATTAAATATATTTGTTTTTGAGGTTGTCAGGGACTTTTGGTGAGTTTATACTTCATAGTAGTCCGGAACAGCCGGGAAGGTTTTGCCATGAATGAGAAAGAGTTGTATAAGGAACTGGGTGTTTTGACGAAGGATAAGAGTCGCTGGGAGGAGAGTATCCCGTATGTTGCGTCTCTGTTGGACCATGCGTCCGAGAAGATCCGGGCGAAGGCGCTTTGGTTGTTGGGCGAGATGGGGCTGGAGTACCCGCAGGGAGTTGAGGATGCCGTCCCGACGATTGCGGACTTTTTCGACAGTGATTCGCCGCTTTTACGGGAGCGGGCGGTCAATGCACTCGGCAGGATCGGACGCGGAGACTATCGCCTGATCGAACCGTATTGGCTGGACATGTTTCGTTTTGCGAAGGATGCAGAGCCGCAGGTGCGACTGAGTTTCATCTGGGCGTCGGAAAACATCTCGACGAATACGCCGGACATTTATGAGGAGCATATGGAGATATATGCAGAGCTTCTCAGTGATGAAGTGGATAAGGTGCGGATGGAGGCGCCGGAGATCTTCCGAGTTCTCGGAAAGCGCCGGCCGCAGTTCGTACGTCCGTACATCGAAACGTTGCAGAAGATGGCGGAGACCGATCCGAACCGCGTCGTGCGGATCCACAGCGCGGGCGCGATCAAAGCAGCAGGCATGGCATAAGGCATGAACAGGGGGAAACTATGTGGTTGGAAACGAATAGACTGGTGATCCGGGATCTGAAGCGCGAGGATGCGGCGGGATTTGTGCGGATGGCGGCGGACGGAAGTCTGGAGGAGAGCATCGGCTTTGACGCCGGATGCGGAGCCTGGATGAATGCGTGGTTCGAGAAGGCGATCGCCTTAGCAAATGCGGATGATCCGCGGGGCCCTTTTCTGGCCTATGCGATCGAAACGAAGGATACGAAAGAAGTGATCGGCTCGGTCGGCTGTTCCTATTATGACGACCTGAAGAAGGTCGGGATCACGTATTTTATCGGGGCTGATGTGAGAAACCGGGGCTATGCAGCGGAGGCAGTCTGCGCGTTCGTACCGTATTTCTTCGAGCACTTCGATGAGACGACATTGATCGCGAACATCCTGACGGAAAATGTCCCGTCGCAAAAGGTGGCAGAGCAGGCAGGCTTTGTGCTGAACGAAGTCAAAATGTACCGGGACATCGAAGATACAGAAGAGAAAATGTACTGCTTTTACAGCATTGACCGCCTAAAAAAGTGAGGCGGTAACGATTTGGAGGGAAATCAATGGATAAAAAAGAAAGAATAGAAAAACTGTACCATGAAGCATATGAAAAGGGCATATTCAATGGCACCTGGTTGTATGCCGAGGACGGAAAGATCGTAAGTAAGGGAGCTGTCGGCTTCCGCGATTTTGACGATCAACTGCCGATGCAGGAGGACACCCTGTTCCAGCTGGCTTCGATCACGAAGCAGTTCACGGCGGCTGCGGTCATGCTTTTGGTGAGGGAGGGGCGTTTAAGCCTCGAGGATACTGTGACGAAATTCTACCCGGATCTGCCGTATCCGGAGGTCACGATCCGGAATCTGCTGACACATACCGGCGGTATTCCGGAAACCTACGATTACAACATCATCATGAAGACTTTTCAGGAGGAACATCGCATTCTGGGTAGTGAAGGCGTGATCCGTTTCCTTTCGGAGGAAGGGGTGGAGCCGTGTTTCGCACCGGGCGAGCGCTTCGAGTACACCAACGGCGGCTACAACCTCCTGGCGGAGATCGTTGCGAAGGTCGCCGGCGTTCCGTTTGAGCAGTTTATGAAGGAAAGGATCTTCGAGCCGGCCGGCATGAAGGATACCGCGGTCCGCCATATCTGGAGCGAAGGGCTTCCGAATGATAACATTGCCCGCAATATGGTGCAGGTCGACGGGGAGCACATCAAGGTCACGGATTCGGACGATGCGGACGTGATCGCGTTCGACGGCTTGAACGGAGACGACTATGTATACACCAATATCTTCGATATGTTCAACTGGGACCGCGCACTGCGCGAGGAGAAGGTGGTGACGCTGGCTGAGCAGGATATCATGTATACACCGGGAAGGTTGAACGACGGCAGTGCGGCCGGTGTGGGAGAGCATGGTGACGGTTATGCCTTCGGCTGGGGCATCCAGAACGATCCCGTGTTCGGACGGATCGCGAGCCACGGCGGCGGTATGCCGGGCCTCAGCACCTGGTTCCAGCATTTTGTCGACCGCGACCGTGTGCTGGTGCTGCTGAACTGCCGTGAGAGCGAGGATGTCCGCGCGAACTTCAGCCTGTGGAAGGCGATCCGCGCGATCGTCACCGACCAGGAGCCGGAGCAGGTCAACTGTATCGAAGATATCGTAAAGGAGCCGGATACGTCGAAATGGGCGTCCTACTGCGGACGGTATGAGCATCCCGAAGAGGGAGAGATCCTTCTCGACGAAGTGTATGAAAAGGATGGTGCTTTGTACGCAAAGGCCATCGAAGAGGACGAAGAGATCGAATTTTGCCTCTATCCGATCGGGGACCATGAATTCGGCCGTAAGACCGAATGGTACACCTTCAAATTCGAGGACGGCAACGTGACCTATAACGAAGTCACCTGCAAGAAAAAGTAAGAAAAAGCGAATAAACATAAAACACCCCGGAGCACGGAAAATGCTTCGGGGTCGTTTTTGTATATGCTATGTAAGAATTAAAGCAAATGGATGCCATTGGCCGCGCACGCGGTTCTGGTAGCGTCATCCCACAGGCTCGACTGAACCTCGCCGATGTGCGCGCATCCGAGCAGGAGCATGCACAGACGGGACTGGCCGATGCCGCCGCCGATGGTGTACGGAAGTTCACCGTTCAGCAACAGGCTGTGGAAGTAGGAAGTGCGGCGATCGTCACAGTTCGCGATGGTCAGCTGCTTATCCAAGGACTCGGGGCTTACGCGGATGCCCATCGAGGAAAGCTCGAACGCACAACCCAGGGTGTCATCCCAGAAGAGGAGATCGCCGTTTAAGTCCCAGTCATCGTAGTCCGGAGCACGATTGCCGTGCGGCTTTCCGGATGCGAGAGCACCGCCGATCTGCATGATGAAGGTGGTCTTGTGATCCTTCAGGAAGGCCTGCTCACGCTCTTCGGGTGTGAGGTCGGGGAACATATCCTCGAGTTCCTGTGATGTGATGAAGGTCACCTCGCGGGACAATGTGGTCTTCACGGAAGGGTATTCCGCCTTCAGCGCGTCGAGTGTATTGCAAACGGAAGTCACGATGTTGCGCACCGTTTCCTTCAGGTAGTCGAAATTACGGTCGGAGACGGAGATGATCTTCTCCCAGTCCCACTGATCCACGTAGATGGAGTGGAGATTATCCAGTTCCTCGTCGCGGCGGATGGCGTTCATATCGGTGTAGAGACCTTCATGCATGGAAAAACCATAGGTCTTTAGCGCGAGACGCTTCCACTTCGCGAGAGAGTGAACGACCTGCGCATCCTTACCGATGGCGGGTACGTCGAAGCCGACGGGGCGCTCCCAGCCGCTCAGATTATCGTTCAATCCGGAGTCCGCCAACACGAAGAGCGGCGCGGACACGCGGCGCAGGTTCAAATGCTCCTCGATCTGAGCCTGGAAGCATTTACGGATGGAGGCGATGGCGCACTGCAGGTCGAAACCCTTAAGCGCGGGCACATATCCCTCCGGAATCTTGATCTTATTCATAATAGGAATCCTCCTGATGGTTTAAGTCGATGCGGGCAATGCTTTTTGCCTGTCCTTACATCATGAAAAACACGGAAATAAGTGTAGCACAAGCCCTTATGTCTGTCAAGAAAAACCCAAGGTCAGATATTCTTTTTGTAGATCAGATACAGGCCGGACAGCAGAAGGTCATTGTCATATTCGATCTTATGACGACAGGAGGGGATGACATAGCGTGCCATGCCACCGGTCGCAACGACCGTACACTTTGCACCGAGCTCATCATTGATCCGGTCTACCAGACCGTCCATCATGGCAGCGTTACCGAAGATCAGACCGCCGCGCATACATTCGATCGTGTTGCGGCCGATGACGCGCTTCGGTACTTCGAGGGAGATATCCGGCAGCTGCGCCGTGCTGTTCGACATCGCATTTGCCGCCGCCCGCAGACCCGGGGCGATCATACCGCCTAAGAAGTTGCGGTTCTTATCGATGACGGAGACCGTAGTCGCAGTGCCCATGTCGAAGATGATCATGGGGCAGGGGTATTTCTCGAGGGCGCCGACTGCCGCGACCACGAGGTCCGCGCCGAGCTGCGCCGGATTTTCGATCAGGATGTTGAGGCCCGTTTTCACACCGGGACCCACCACGAGGGGAGCCTTGCCGAGTACACGCGTTACAGCCTGCGCGATCGTGTCGCCGATGGAAGGAACGACCGAAGAGATGATCGAGCCATCGATCTGGTCACAGGTGATCTTTTGGAAATCCAGGATACTCTGGAAGATGATCGAGTATTCAAACGGGGTTTTGTTGTGGTCACTGGAAACGCGTTCAGTGAAATAGATGGCATCGTCATCGATGCATCCGAAGGTTATATTTGTGTTGCCGATATCGATCGCGAAAATCATGTCAAGTTCTCCTTATCTGGGGTGTCATCCCCTGCATATCATGCGTATAATCTATCAAAAAAAGGGAAAAAATGCAAGTAAAAACGAAAAATGGGCCGAATATACCTTTCCAAACATAAGGAAAATGAAAAAGAGGTTGACAATGCAAAATGGAATTGTTAAGATAATAGTTAGCATTTTCATACATGCTGACAAGGAAGGTTAGCGAAGCATAACCTTAAACAAGGACAGGAGGAGCTTTATGAACAATCGTATGGTATTATCCCTACTGGTGGATAACCAGGCCGGTGTCCTGAGCCGTGTGTCCGGTTTGTTCAGCCGCAGAGGGTACAACATTGACAGTCTTACCGTGGGAGTGACCGAGAACCCGAACTTTTCCCGTATGACCGTTGTCGCTTCCGGTGAACCGGAGGCTCTGGAGCAGATCTACAAGCAACTGGACAAACTGGTCGATGTGGTGGATATTAAGGAACTTGAGCCCGATTCATCGGTTACACGTGAACTGGTACTGATCAAGGTTGCGGCTACTGCCGAGAATCGTCACAAAGTCGTGGCGGTCGCAGGCATTTTCCGTGCGAACATCATCGATGTGTCGCCGTCGTCCGTGATCATCGAACTCACGGGTAACAGCCAGAAGATCCAGGCATTCATTCATCTTTTGGAAGGTTTCGAGATCAAGCAGCTGGTCCGCACCGGCGTTGCGGGACTTCCCAGAGGAGCGGAAGACGAGCCGTATCTCGAGGATTGAAGCAGTTATTTACAGGCATCGCCTGCAAAACAGGAGCATTTCGCTCCCGGAATATTTAAAACTTTTTAAACTTTTCGGAGGAAAAACAAAATGGCAAGAATTTTTTATCAGAAAGATTGTAATTTAGCACTGCTTGACGGCAAGACCATTGCCATCATCGGTTACGGAAGCCAGGGTCACGCACATGCACTGAACCTGAAAGAGTCCGGATGCCACGTTATCATCGGTCTCTACGAGGGCAGCAAGTCTTGGGCGAAGGCTGAAGCACAGGGCTTCGAGGTATATACCGCTGCAGAGGCAGCAAAGCGCGCAGACATCATCATGATCCTCATCAACGATGAGCTTCAGGCTGATATGTATAAGAAGGATATCGCTCCGAACCTTAAGGACGGCGATATGCTTATGTTCGCTCATGGTTTCAACATCCACTTCGGTTGCATCGTTCCGCCTAAGGGCGTTGACGTTGCGATGATCGCTCCGAAGGCTCCGGGTCACACCGTTCGCAGCGAGTATCAGGCAGGTAAGGGTACTCCTTGTCTTATCGCAGTTGAGCAGGATGCTACCGGTAAGGCTTGGGACATCGCTATGGCTTACGGTCTTGGTATCGGCGGCGCTCGTGCCGGTCTCCTTGAGACAACATTTCGCACCGAGACTGAGACAGACCTCTTCGGTGAGCAGGCCGTTCTTTGCGGCGGCGTTTGTGCTCTGATGCAGGCTGGTTTCGAGACTCTCGTTGAGGCTGGTTACGATCCGAGAAACGCTTACTTCGAGTGTATCCACGAGATGAAGCTTATCGTAGACCTGATCTACCAGAGTGGTTTTGCAGGAATGCGTTACTCCATTTCCAACACCGCTGAGTACGGCGATTACATCACCGGACCGAAGATCGTTACCGAGGATACAAAGAAGGCTATGAAGAAGATCCTTTCCGATATCCAGGATGGTACATTTGCCAGCGAGTTCCTTCAGGAGATGAGCCCTGCAGGCCGTCAGGTACACTTCAAGGCTATGAGAAAGCTCGCTTCCGAGCATCCGGCTGAGAAGATCGGCGAGGAAGTTCGTAAGCTTTACAGCTGGAACAACGAAGCAGATAAGCTGATCAACAACTAATTCGATTAGATAGAAACAGCGATTTGCCGGGCAGGGTCACAAGCCCTGCCCGGTTTTCAAATATTCGGAAGGTTTGGCAGGACGTCCGAAAGGTTTGATCTTGGTTAGGGAAAAACGAGGAGAGAAGAGATGCTGGGATATTTCAAGAAGAGAGTTTCCAAGAATATTACTACGACTATCATCGTCTGCGCGATTCTGATCGTGGTTGCGATGTGTGTCAGCAAGTTTGATTTCATCAAGTACATTACAGGTCCGACGAAGGCAGATATGATGACTCCGATGTCGAAACTGGAAGGCAAATATGTCACATTTGACGTTGACGCAGTTTTGGCGAATTATATTCGTACATCATCGGAGACCACCAAAAATGGCGTAAGACAGGGAGATGCTAAATTGGTTTCTCTGGGATATATCGTTATCGTTGCGGACAGATCCGGAAACGCGGATGCGAAAGATCATTACTTCGGCATCGTGGTACCGGCGAAGAGTGAAAAAACTTTGAATAAACTGTCGGATGATTACTGGGGTTACCTTTACGGCGGGGAATTGCCTGCACCGTATCATTTCACGGGTTCCGTACGGAAGATCAAGACCGATGAGATAAAATTCTGGAATCAGATGATCAATGACATAAACAAAGAGACCGGTTACGACAAGTATTATGACATGTCATTCCTGGAAGCCTACACTGTCGATTTTGACAAGATCGGTACTTCTTCAAAGTTCCTTGTTATCTTTTGCTTCTGGGCTATGCTCGCGGTGCTCCTCTATGCGATCTTCCATGTAGTGATGTCCATGCTTTCTTTCAATGCTCCGATCAAAAAGTTCATCGCGAACAACCCCGGTCAGAGCATGGAAAAACTGGATGCTTCTTTCGCAAACGCGACGAAGATCAGCCCGGATGTGTTTGTATCCCCGGAGTACGTTTTCTATCGTAAGGGTGGTAAGGTATATGTAGTTGCATTGGCCGGTGTCGTATGGTCTTATGTATACACCTATAAGGGAACGAACTATCTTCGTTTGTACGGTGAGAACGGAAAGGTCATCGCAGCTCCCGCAGTTCCTGCTGCAGCTGCAGCCGTTAAGGAGATCGCCCGTGTTGCTCCGCACTGCGTATGCGGTTACAGCCCGGAACTGAATAAGATGTACACGCAGAATCTGGTCGCTTTCCTGGGACTTAAGTATTATCCTGCTAAACAGGCACAGCGCGATCAGGCACCCGCCGGCACATCCTTTGAGATGGATGTTGACGGAACTCTGCGCCCGGCTACCCCGGTAAATACCGAAAACGAAGCAGCTCCTCAGCCTGAGGCTCTGCAGCCAGTATTTACACCGGGATCCGATGAGCTCGAAAAGGAACTGGCCGAAATGATGAACGGCACTTCCGAAAGCGCAGCCGAGGCAGCAGAGACGACCGCAGCAGAGGCTGTCGAGACTGCAACTGAGGCAGCTGAGACCGCAACTGAAGCTGCGGAAGAAGTAAAAGAAAAGTCTCCGTACGATCTGGATTTCACTCCGATCGATACGGATCTCGATATCAAATAATTGTAAATCAGAAACCGGAGGTATTGGTTATGGGAATGACAATGACACAAAAGATATTGGCAGCAGCAGCCGGACTTGATAAGGTGGAAGCAGGACAGCTCATCGAAGCAAATCTGGATCTCGTGCTGGGCAATGATATCACGTCACCGGTAGCCATCCATGAAATGGATAAGTTTAAGGCAGAAGGCGTTTTTGATAAGGATAAGATCGCCCTGGTCATGGACCACTTCGTGCCGAATAAGGATATCAAGAGTGCGGAACACTGCAAATGCGTCCGCAACTTCGCCAATAAGAACAACATCACGAATTTCTTTGATGTCGGTCAGATGGGCATCGAGCATGCGCTGCTCCCGGAGCAGGGCCTGGTCGTAGCGGGCAATGTTGTGATCGGCGCGGATTCCCACACCTGTACATATGGTGCTTTAGGCGCATTTTCCACGGGCGTAGGCTCGACGGATATGGCAGCCGGCATGGCGACCGGTAAGGCATGGTTTAAGGTTCCCGCAGCCATCAAATTCGAACTCGTAGGAAAGCCCGCACCGTGGATCAGCGGTAAGGACATCATCCTGCACATCATCGGCACTATCGGCGTAGACGGCGCTCTGTACCAGTCGATGGAATTTGTCGGCGAGGGTATTCAGTACCTGTCCATGGACGACCGTTTCACGATCTCCAACATGGCGATCGAAGCAGGCGGAAAGAACGGTATCTTCCCGGTCGACGAGAAGACCATCGAGTTCATGAATGCGCATTCGAAGAAGCCTTATAAGATCTTCGAGGCAGATCCGGATGCAGAGTATGTTCAGACTTATACGATCGACCTTTCGACACTGAAGTCGACGGTAGCGTTCCCGCATTTGCCGGAGAATACACACACCATCGATCAGGTAGGCGACATCGCAGTCGATCAGGTCGTTATCGGTTCCTGTACGAATGGTTATATGTCCGACCTTCGCACCGCTGCGAAGATCCTGAAAGGACAGAAGGTAGCAAAGGGAGTACGTTGCATCGTGATCCCGGCTACACAGACGATCTACTTAAAGGCACTGGAAGAGGGCCTGCTCACCACGTTCATCCAGGCGGGCGCTGTAGTCAGCACACCTACCTGCGGACCGTGCCTGGGTGGCTACATGGGCATCCTGGCAGCCGGCGAGCGTTGCGTTTCCACGACGAACCGTAACTTTGTCGGACGTATGGGACATGTAGATTCCGAAGTTTATCTGGCGAGCCCTGCCGTAGCGGCAGCATCGGCCATCACCGGTAAGATCACATCGCCGGCAGATATCGCGGGCCTTCAGGCTTGAAAGGAGTAGGACAATGAAAGCGAACGGAACAGTTTTTAAGTTTCATGACAATGTAGATACGGATGTCATCATCCCGGCACGTTACCTGAACTCTTCGGATCCCGCAGAGTTGGCGAAGCACTGCATGGAAGATATCGATGCGACCTTCGTGAACAGAGTTGCTAAGGGCGACATCATCGTTGCAGGTAAGAACTTCGGTTGCGGCTCCTCCCGTGAGCATGCGCCGATCTCTATCAAGGCGGCAGGCGTCAGCTGCGTTATCGCAAAGACATTCGCCCGCATTTTCTACCGCAACGCGATCAATATCGGTCTTCCGATCATCGAGTGCGAGGCTGCTTACGACGGCATCGACGCAGGCGATACGGTCGAGATCGACTTCGATGAAGGTATCATCTACAACCGTACCAAGGGTACACAGTTTAAGGGTCAGGCATTCCCTCCTTTCATGCAGAAGATCATCGCTGCCGAGGGTCTGATCAATTATATCAATCAGGGAAAGAACCAATAAACCGATTGGATCAGAGTAGTTATGAAGAAAAAATGGGCGCCCATAGCGGCGGTTGTGTTGCTGTTGGTCATGCTCGTGTTGTGCATCCTTATGATCATGGATTCGAAACGCGAGACTGTATACCAGGTGACACGATCCATGGAGATCGATCATAAAAAACTGGAGATCACTGCCTATGCCCGGAGCAGTCAGATGTCGAAAGCGAAACTATCGGAAAGCGTCGATGGTGCGTTTTCTCTTTGTCAGGAGTACTCGAGTAAGTATTTCGATGAAGAGAGTCCGACGAGTGAACTGGGACGGATCGCGGATCTTCAGCGTAAAGGTGAGGGGGGACGATATGACTTGAGTCCTTCCCCGCTTCTTTTGGTCCGTTCAGCTCTGGCGCTTACCGAGCTTTCGGACGGCGCTTATGATGTGGCTGCAGGCGCTTTGTATCGTCTGTTTGAAGATCCGGAAGACTCCCCCTCGGAAGAGGAGATCCGGCGCGCACTTGAAACGTGCGGCGTCGAAGGCATCACAGTGGAAGATGGCGGAGTTCGCTTAAACTCCGGAGTTTTACTGGATCTGGAAAGTCTTACCGAAGGTTTCCTGTGCCGTACCTTGGAAGAATACTTCGCGCTTTGTGGAGTTACAGATTTTTACATCCGTTATGGGGATACCGTATTTGTCATCGGTGAACGTCTTGAATCGAAGGGCGCTCTGTTCTGGAGCCGGACCGAGGTGGATCCGTATGTGATCGTATTTCCCGATGCTTATCCGGATCTTTTGGAGGATAAGCAAGGAGCCTGTGACGGATATTATGCATGGGTCGCACGTCCGGAAGCAGCAAGGGCAAATGAAGAATATACCGATACGTTTCCGTTTGTATCGACCGTCGACGGACAACCATATGATCACGATACCGGAGCGGTAGCCGTGCTTGTGGAAAATGGTCCGCGCGCGTGGTATGCGCATGCGTTGGCACGTATGTTCCTGGCCTTAGGAAAAGATAAATCGATGAAGCTATTACAAAGCGGTATCCTGACATCTACGTTCGGTTTTCATATCCCCTGGGTGCGCTTCGAATCGATCGACGGAGAGGATTTTGTCTACGGTACGGTAGTATATTAACTAAACATATTTTGAACGCCGGCCCGCAGTCGGCAACGACCGGCCTACGTGTGGTTGTTGCGGGTCGGTTTTTTGTATACAAACATGAACTTTTCGGAAAGGAGAAGATATGAGCAGAGATGCCGGAGAGATCCTGCGGATCCTGAATAACGACAGGCTGCGCGTGGAGACGTTACAGGAAGTGACGTCGACCAACGAGCTTTTGTTGTCGCGCGGAGCCGCCGGGGAAGCCGAGGGACTGATCCTGACTGCGGACCGCCAGACGGCCGGTCGTGGTCGAAGCGGACGGAACTTTTATTCGCCCGAGACGGCAGGCATCTACACGAGTCTTCTTCTGCGTCCGAAGCTTACGATGGAGCAGATCGAGAAACTGACCCCGCTGGCGGCAGTCGCGGTCTGCGAGGTTTTGGAAGAGATCGCAGGCTGTCGCCTGCAGATCAAATGGGTCAATGATATCTACCGCGAAGGACGGAAGATCTGCGGCATCCTGGCCCAGGCCTCACCGACATTTACCGATGGGATCCCGGATTATGTAGTCATGGGGATCGGGATCAATCTGTTCCCGCCGCAGGGAGGCTTTCCGCAGGAGATCCGCGATGTGGCAGGAAGCCTTTGGAACGAAACCGTTTCTGATCCGCTGATCCGCGAGAAGATCATTGGCCGGCTTTGGAAACGATTTTATGAATTCTATCAGGATCCGGACGATGCTTCGTTCGTGGATACCTACCGGGCGCATATGATGCTGCTCGGAGAGGAAGTCATCGCTTATGATGGGGCGGATGGTTCGGAACGAGTTGCCATATTAACGGGATTGACCGACGATTATGCACTTTTGCTTCAGTTTGAAGGAGAGGATGCACCGACCGAAGTCCGCACCGGAGAGATCCG
>JAFYZH010000095.1 GCA_017548765.1 Lachnospiraceae bacterium
AATTCCGGAATGACCTCTTTGATATTATCCGCGATGAATACGCGGTTGTTGTATAATTTGATGGTTCCTTCGATGGTATCATACTCGGTGTTGATCTTCGGGAAATACAGGATACCCTTTAAGTTGAAGGGGTAGTCCATGTTCAGGTGGATCCAGAAGAGGGGCTCTTTGAAGTCCATGAACACCTTGTGGTAGAAGTCTTTGTACTCGTCGTCGGTGCACTCGTTCGGGTGTTTCGCCCAGAGCGGGGTTACGTCATTGATGGGCTCGGGGGCCTTCAGGACCTTCTTGGTCTTCTTGGGCTTTTCCTCGGCGTCCGCCTTTGAAGCGTCAGCCTCTGCATTGGCCTCGCCATCCTTAGCGTCGGTCACCTCAACTACGTCAGCGTCGTCCTCATCGGGAACTTCCTCGTACTCCGGTTCCTTCGTCTCATCGGTCAGGTAGATCTCGATGGGCATGAAAGAGCAGTACTTCTCGATAACTTCGCGGACACGACCTTCGTTTGCAAATTCAACGGAATCCTCGTTGAGATAGAGGGTGATGATGGTGCCGCGGCCTTCCTTCTCGATCGGCGCCATCTTATAGGTCATGCCGTCGTCGGACTCCCAGCCGACTGCCTTCGCGCCTTCCTTGTAAGACAGGGACTCGATGGTCACCTTATCGGCAACCATGAACGAAGAGTAGAAGCCGAGACCGAAGTGACCGATGATCTGGTCCTCGCCGGCCTTATCCTTGTACTGGTTCAGGAAGTCGACCGCACCGGAAAATGCGATCTGGTTGATGTATTTTTCGATCTCTTCCTCGTCCATACCGATACCGTTATCGATCACGCGGATCGTTTTCTCGGTCGGATTTACGATGACGGATACTTTATAGGCCTCGTCGTCGCCGAGTTCCGCCTCGCCCATCATGGAGAGCTTCTTAAGTTTTGTGATCGCGTCACAGCCGTTGGAGATGAGCTCACGGATGAAGATGTCGTGGTCGGAATAGAGCCATTTCTTGATGACAGGGAAGATGTTTTCACTGCTGATGGAAAGGTTTCCCTTCTTGGTTTTCGTTGCTTTTGCCATATCTATTATACCTCCGAAGAACATTGGATACATATGCTTTAGAACTCGGGAAATGCTTGCATTTCCTAAGCCCGTTTATCAGTTTACCGCGGTTTAAAACGAATGTCAAGAGAAAAATAGCACTCAACACGCGAGAGTGCTAACAAATATTGTTTCTTGCGTGCCACCGGGTTTTGTGGTATGATAATCGGTGATGATTCTAACCTCATGGAGTATAAGATGCAATACGTTTTGATCGCATTCGCCGTTCTGCTTTTCATAGCGCTTACCTTCTTCGTGATCTCGCATTTCGAGAAGAGTAGGCTGACCTGTCCGGTCTACCAGGTGAGCGATCCGCGTGTGCCCGGAGCATTTGCCGGAAAACGCATCGTCTTCCTGTCGGATCTGCACAGTTGCACCTTCGGCAGCGAGAACCAAAAACTGTATGAGGCGATCGACAACGCGAAGCCTGACCTGGTCCTGATCGGCGGCGACATGATGGTCGTCAAAAGCTGGTCACAGAAGGATTTCGCGGTGACGCGCAACCTGCTCGCGTACCTGAGCGGCCGTTATCCGGTCTATTATGCGCCCGGTAACCACGAGCAACGCATGAAAGAGAATCCGAAAGAATATCCCGAATGGTTTACGACGTTCCGGGAGCTTCTGACCGAGTTTGATGTGCCTTATCTGGAAAATGAGACTCTGGCGCTGAAACTGGATTCGGAGGGGAATATCCGGCCCGCAGACGAAGCGGAAGAGGACGACATGATCCTGCTCAGCGGTCTGGCGCTGGACATGCATTACTATAAAAAACTGCTTCTGCACAGGAAGGCCCGTTTTTCTGCGGAGGACCTGCAGAAGCTTTTACCGAAGGTCGACGATAAGAAGCATTTTCACATCGTTTTGGCGCATAATCCGCTCTATGTACCGGTCTATGCGGCCAGCTATGCTTCCCTGTTTTTGTGCGGCCATATGCACGGCGGCTGTGTCCGCCTGCCGCTCATCGGAGCGACGATCTCGCCGCAACTCGAACTGTTCCCTCGCTATGCGAAGGGATATAAGATGGCGAGCGATACACACGTGATCGTAAGCGCGGGTCTGGGCACCCATTCGATCAATCTGCGGGTCAATAACCCGCCGGAGCTGGTGATCATTGACCTTAAGCGTAACTGATATTAGGAGTAACCATGGATCTTTCATTTAAACTGGAGGTGTTCGAGGGCCCGCTGGACCTTCTGCTGCACCTGATCGAAAAGAATAAGGTCAGCATCTACGATATTCCGATCGTGCTGATCACCGACCAGTATCTGGACTACGTTTCGAAGATGGAGACGCAGAATCTGGACATCGTCAGTGAGTTCATGGTCATGGCGGCGACTCTGATCGACATCAAGTCGCGTATGCTGCTGCCGCCCGAAGAAGATGAAAACGGCGAGGAGATCGACCCGAGAGAAGAACTCGTGGCACGCCTCGTGGAATACAAGATGTATAAGACATTGTCCGCGCAGTTGAAAGAACAGCTGCTGGAGGCGTCGAAACGCTTCTACAAAGCGCCGTCCATCCCGGAGGAGGTCTCCAAATACAAGCCTCCCGTCGACATGGACGAACTGCTGGCCGATGTCACGCTGACGAAACTGCACGACGTGTACCGCATGGTCATGCGGCGCCAGGTCGACAAGATCGACCCCGTCCGCAGCAAATTCGGCACGATCCAGAAGGAGAAGATCAAACTCTCTGACAAACTGTCGTTCATCCAGAAGATGGCGAGCGGCAGCCGCAAGAAGTTTTCGTTCCGCGAACTGCTGGAGAAGCAGGAGAGCCGCACGGAGGTCGTGGTCACCTTCCTAGCAGTGCTGGAACTGATGAAGATCGGCGCGGTCGAGACGACGCAGGAAGAACTGTTCGGCGACATCGAGCTGGAATGGAAGGCAAACGAAGGTGCTGTCGAGCTTTCGGCCGAAGATCTTGCGATGTATGATGAATGATGAAATGAGGAATTACAAACATGTTTTTTGAAGATACTGAGTTTGAGGATATCCACGCTGAAGCAGAGTCCGAGGAAGCGCTCGCAGAGCAAGAATTCTCCGAGGACGATGAGCGCCAGCTTTCCTTTGCCATGGAGGAGCCCGAGGTTCCGAAACTGGACTACACCGAGTCCTGCTCCGCGATCGAGGCGATCCTCTTTACGATGGGCCAGGCCGTTGAGATCTCCGTTTTGGCGCAGGCGCTGGACCTCACGGAGAAGGAGGTCCGCAACCGCCTGAATTCCATGCAGGAGGACTATCTTACACCTCGCTGCGGCATCATGCTGGTCTACTTCGAGGATAAGGTGCAGCTCTGCACGAAGAAGGAATTCTATCCCTTCCTGATCCGCATTGCGGCGACGCCGCGTAAGCAGGTCCTGACCGAGGTCATGTTGGAGACCCTTTCCATCATCGCTTACAAGCAGCCCGTCACGAAGGGCGACATTGAGCGCATCCGCGGCGTCAAGAGTGATTTCGGCGTGAATAAACTTCTGGAGTATGGCCTCATCGAAGAGGTGGGCCGCCTCGACGCTCCCGGCCGCCCGGTCCTGT
>JAFYZH010000096.1 GCA_017548765.1 Lachnospiraceae bacterium
CTGAAGGACTACAAGGCGAAAGACGGTATCGCGATGGGCGTTCTGGCCATCGGTATCCCGGCTTCCCTGAACAGCGTTTTGATGAGTTCGTCCAACATCATGCTCAACAATGTCATGGGCAGTTACGATGACCTCGCAGTAGCCGGCCTCGGCGTAGCCATGAAGGTCAATATGATCGTTGTTATGCTGTTGATCGGTATCGGCGGCGGCGTCCAGCCTCTGTTCGGTTATTTCTTTGGCGCGGGCAATAAAAAGCGTTACATGGAGATCTTCCGTTTCTCCATGATCCTTTCGGTCATCGTCAGCATCGTCATGTCGATCATTTGCTACTTCGGTGCGGACTTCCTCGTTCGTACATTTTTGGACAATGATGACGCCTATGCGTACGCATTCAGTTTCTCACGTAAGTATATTATTTCCGGACCGATTCTGGGCATCCTGTTCATCCTGATGAACGCGATCCAGGCGACGGGCGCGGCCATCCCGGCACTGATCCTGTCGATCAGCCGTCAGGGCCTCGTTTTCATTCCGGTTTTGTTCACGTTAAATGCGGTATTCCATACCGAGGCAGTGGTGGCGCTGTCCCAGCCCATCACGGACTACATTGCGATTTTGATGTCCGTCGCAGTATTCTTCTTTGTTTACCGAAAGTATATCATGCGGCTTAAGCCGAGAGGACAGGTGGATGACACAAAGCAGGTCGTACATAGCGATTGATCTTAAATCTTTTTACGCTTCGGTCGAGTGCGTGGACCGCGGATATGATCCGCTGGACGTAAACCTCGTCGTTGCCGACCCCAGCCGGACAGAGAAGACGATCTGTCTGGCTGTTTCGCCTGCTTTGAAATCCTACAAGATCCCCGGACGTGCGCGTCTGTTTGAAGTGATCCAGCGTGTCGGCGAGGTCAATGAAGAACGGAGAATGCATGCGCCGAAGCGGACCTTTACGGGTGACAGTTTCTATGCGAGCGAACTGCAGAAGGATCCTTCGTTGCAGCTGGGTTATGTGATCGCCCAGCCGCGGATGCACCGCTACATGGAGGTCAGCTCGAAGATCTACCAGATCTACCTGCGCTACATTGCCCCGGAGGATATCCACGTGTATTCGATCGATGAGGTCTTCATCGACGCGACGGCATATCTGGGAACGTATAAATGCACGGCGCATGAACTGGCGCTGCGCATGGTGCGCGACGTGCTGTCCGAGACCGGGATCACGGCGACGGCAGGTATCGGCACGAATATGTATCTGTGTAAGATCGCTATGGATATCGTGGCGAAGCATATGCCGGCAGATGCGGATGGCGTGCGGATCGCCGAACTCGACGAGATGTCGTATCGCCGCCTGCTTTGGCATCACAGGCCCATCACCGATTTTTGGCGCGTGGGACATGGCATCGCGAAACGTCTGGAGCAGAACGGCATGTACACCATGGGCGATGTAGCCCGCTGTTCGGTCGGTTCGCCCGATGATTTCCACAACGAGGAACTGCTGTATAAACTGTTCGGCATCAACGCCGAACTGCTGATCGACCATGCCTGGGGATACGAACCTTGCACGATCGATCTGATCAAATCTTACCGCCCGTCGGAGAGCAGTCTAAGCGTCGGGCAGGTATTGCCCACACCATATACCTTTGAGAAGGCGCGCCTGGTCATCCGGGAGATGACGGACGACCTCGTTCTTTCGATGGTCGAAAAACGGCTGAACGCGGACCAGATGGTGCTGAGCGTGGGCTATGACATCTCGAACCTCGCGAAGGATTCGCCGAATGCGACGAAGTATCAGGGCGAGGTGAAACAAGACTATTACGGACGCGCGGTGCCGAAGCATGCGCACGGTTCGATCAATCTGAAGGAGCGGACATCGTCCACGAAGATCATTCTGGAGGCGGTGACGGAGCTCTTTGAGAGGATCGTCGATCCGGAGCTTTTAGTGCGCCGGATGTACGTGGTGGCGAACCACGTGTTGCACGAGGAAAATGCACCCGATCCGAACGAATATCGGCAGTTGTCGCTGTTCGAGGATCCGGAGAAGGTGGAAGAGGAAGATGAGAAGCATCGGGCGGAACTGGAGAAGGAACGCAAGATCCAGGAAGCGATGCTTTCGATCAAACACCGCTACGGTAAGAATGCGGTGATCAAGGGAATGAATCTGGAGGAAGGCGCGACCGCGATGGAACGAAACCGTCAGGTCGGCGGTCATAAGGCATAGACGGCGACAGCCAAAGGAGCAGCATGGAGCAGAAACCGGAGAAAAACATAAATATGGTTTCGGGACAGACCGGGAACGACCCGTATGAGGATCTCTACGAGCGGGAACATCCGGTCTCGAAGAAGCATCCGCAGATGTCCCTGCAGCAGCGCGCGGCGCAGTTCGCCCCGTTTGCGGCCCTCGTCGGTTATGAGGACATGATCGATGACGCGGGCGATGCATTTCGCAAAAACCGCGAGGCGGATGAAGCCGGGTTCGATCCCGAACAAATGATTTTGGCAGATGATGGGGAATAAACCTGAAAACATACAAGATGAGATAGAGCGGCTCCGGGAGCAGCAGGAACTGAAGAACCGGGTCCGCAGAAGACGCAGGAGAAACAGGCTTGTGAAACGTATTTTGACAGGCCTTCTTTTGGTGTGCCTGATCACGGTTGTGATCCTGTTTTTGTACTTCCCGCTGGTGCGTAAGGATTTCCGTTTCCTGCCGTTTTTGAAGCCGGCGAAGCCTACGGAGCCCGCGATCTCTGAAGCACTGGAAGATCCTGAAAGATCGCTCTTTATCACGTTTGCGGATGTAGGGGAGGGGGACTGCACGATCGTCTATGACCCGAATTCAAAAAAAGCGTTGATCATCGATGCGGGATATTGGAATTATGCCGCGCATGTCGTAGAGCAGGTGAAGCGCTTCGGTGAGGTGCAGGAAGTGCAGATGATCTTGACGCATCCGCACGCGGACCACATGGGAGGCTTGACGGAGATCCTGAAGAAAAAGACGCTGCCGGTAACGCGGTTTTACTATTCGGCGCCGACGGCCGGCGAGAGCGCATTTGCCGAACTGAAAGAAGAGGCGGAGAGGCAGGAACTGCAGATCCGCGCACTGGCTGCCGGGGATAGTTTTGCCTTCGGGGGCGCTCAGATCACGGTCGTGTCGCCAAGAAACGAAGCCTACGAGGATATGAATAATGCTTCGCTAGCGGTACTCATTGCCCACGAAGGGCATAAGATCCTGATCGCGGGCGATATGGAGCGGGAAGCGGAGAGCGTGCTTTGCGACAGTGAGTATGCCTCGCTGATCCGCGACGTGGACATCCTGCGCGTGGGCCATCACGGCAGTAATTCATCGAGTTCCTACCGGTTTCTGGATCTGACCTACCCGGGGATCGCCGTGATCAGTGCCGGAGCGGGCAATGCATACGGACACCCGGACCCGGACGTCCTGTCACGCCTGGAGGATCTGGCACGCGTAAGGAGCGGCGGCTGCGAGATCTTACGTACCGACCGCGACGGGGATATCCTGTTTCTATCTGAACCCGGCCATTTGAAAAGAGTAAAATAATACTACCATTATCCTTGATATTATGGTATAATGCTATTTGTAGGAGTATGGGTTACTATGCCCATTCGCCTATGGATCATTTTCAAGGGAGGCAGCGTATGTATTCACAGGATAAGATCAAACGCATGACGCAGATCGCACTGAATGAACAGAATGAAAAGCGTCATCACCTGTATGCGCATACCTTTTCCCGCGGGGATTATCTGTCCTTCTACCTGTTCAAGACATTCCTCTGCGTGACCATCGCTTTTCTGCTGGTCATCGGCGGGATATTCCTGATCGCGGTGGAGGAGAACATGATCTCTGTCCGTGAATTCGAATGGAAGAAGTACCTGACCGTTATCGGAATCTCGTATTTCAGCCTGCTCGTTGTTCACGGTATGATCACTCTTATTGTATACTTCCTTCGCTATAAGGCGGCGGAGAAGTTTGCGAAGAAGCAGCTGTCTCTGCTGAAAGGCCTGGCTCAGTATTACCCTGAGGAGGCGACGGATACAAAAGAAGGAGATAAGTCTTATGACGAACTTACTGGTGTTTCGGGAACGCCTGAAGAAGATATACAGTGAGTACAGTCGGTGGATCGACGCCGGACTGCGCTTTTTGCTTTCGTTTATCACATTGATCGTGATCAATGTTAAAACCGGTTATATGACGCAGATGAATTCGGAGCTGGTCCTGATCGCACTGGCTCTGCTTTCCGGCGTGCTTCCGGCAGGCTTCGGCTTCGTGATATCCATCCTGTTCATCACCTTGAACCTTTTGGAAGTCTCAAAACTGCTCGCGGCTTTCGTTCCGCTGTTCGGCTTGCTCATGTATTTGATCTATTTTTCGTTCAAACCGGGCAATGCGATCTTTGCGAACGTCGCTTTGGTTTTGGGACTGGTCGGCATGCCCGCGCCGATCGGGATCGCCATCGGGCTGCTTTCAACGCCGCTTGCGATCGTTCCCGCGATCTTCGGCCTGATGCTTTCCGCTTATGTAAACTACATCGATTCGAACTTCATGGTCCTTACGTCGGATGTAGGAAGCATCTTCAAGCAAGGTATCACGGTAGTGAAGGGAGCGTTCCTGGACGACCGGATATGGACCTGCGTCGTTGTGCTGATCATCGTCACTGTGGTCGTATTCATCATTCGCCGCACGTTCTTCCATAACAACTGGATCTTCGCGATCGCCATTGGCGTCGTTTTGTATCTGGTCCTGACCCTGATCTTTGCATTGGTGCTGGATCAGGAGATCCGGCCGCTGTCACTGGTATTGAACGTATTCTTCGCGACGCTGGTCGGCTTCGTGCTGCATTTCCTGTTCTTTATGGTGGATTCGCTACGAGTCGAACATGTACAGTTTGAGGACGATGAATACTATTATTACGTTAAAGCCGTACCGAAGGTCCGCGTGACCGCTCCTGAGGTGCGTGTCACTAAGATCAATTCACGTAAAGTGAAGGAGGAGACAAAGACGTCGGAACAGGTCGTTTTCCTGGACGCCTCGGCGCCGAAGACAGAGAAAGAAGCTGAGGTCAGGGAAACCTCAGAAAGTGAGGAAGAGGAGTGAAACAGATTATAGAATTTTGGGGTGATACGTTCTCCTGGGTAAAGGCCAGCCTCGGCGTTACGGGTATCATCGAGATCATCATCCTTTCGATCAGTGTATATTATATCCTGCGCTGGTTCCAAAAGACCCAGACATGGACGTTGCTGAAGGGTCTCGTCATCATCTTGGCGATCATGCTTGCCGCATATATCATGCAGTTGCGAGTTATCCTGTCGATCCTGCAGAGCGCGTTCGGAGTCGGGATCATCGCGTTCTTCGTCTTATTCCAACCCGAACTCAGACGAGGTCTGGAACAGTTAGGACGAAGGAACCTACGATTGGCCGGCTTGTTTGACGGCGCGAAGAACGAGCGCTTCAGTGAAGAGACGCGTGACGCGATCGCATCGGCCTGCTTCGAGATGGGAAGTGAGAAGGTCGGAGCCCTGATCGTGATCGAGAACTTAACACCGCTGGGTGAATTCGAAAAGACGGGCATTCCGCTCGACGCAGTGATCTCCACACAGCTTTTGAACCAGATCTTTGAGAAGAACACGCCGCTCCACGATGGCGCCGTTTTGGTGCGTCAGAACCGCGTGGCAGCAGCGACTTGCGTATTACCGGTTTCGAAGAATATGAGCATCAGCCATTCACTCGGAACGCGTCACCGTGCGGGTATCGGCGTCAGCGAGGTATCCGACTGTTTCGTTATCATCGTCTCGGAAGAGACCGGACATGTGTCCATCGCTGAGGACGGTGTTTTGACGCGTAATGTATCGATGGAAAAACTGGTCGCAAAGATGGAAGCGATCCGCGTGATCGAAGCTCCCACGAAGCGGTTCAGGTTCAGGAAGGGCAAAAAGAATGAAAAACATGTTGAAGAATAATCTGTTGATGAAGATCATATCTTTGTTTGCCGGTGTGTTCATCTGGATACTGGTCGTATACAACCTGAATCCCATGGCGACGAAGACATTTACCGTTCCGGTCACCTTCATCAACCAGAGTAAATTAGAAGCACAGGGCCAGACATGGGTCGGCGATAAACCCACGGTCGATCTGACCGTTTCGGCGCGAAGCCTCGACATCGGATCCATTTCCGCGGATGATTTTGTCGTGGAAGGCGATCTCGCGGGTATGTACGGCCTCAGTGAGGACCAGAAGCACTGCGATATCGTCGTGAAGACGGTCCGAAATGAAAACATCATCGAAAAGGTCGAATTACAGACCACTTGGATCTACGTTGATATCGAACCGTTTATCGAGCGTAAGTTTGCGATCGTTCCGATCAGTGATAACGTTTCACTGGCGCCGGATTACCTGAAAGGTAAGGTAACGGTATCCCCGAGCGAGATCACGATCCGCGGACGTCGTTCCGATGTGTCCAGGATCTATCAGGCAGTCGTTTATATTTCCGGTCAGGATGTAAATGAAGGCTTCACCGAGAGGGTCACTCCGGTCCTGGTCGATGAAAAACAGAACGAGCTGAAACCGGTAACGGACCTGAAGTCTGTTGCCGAGATCACAACGACCGTAACTGCTACGGTTCCGATCATGTTGTCCAAATCGCTGAATATTTCCGTAAAAGCGACCGGTACGCCGGCGGAAGGTTATTATCTGCGTGAGGCGACTCCCAGCCGTGAGAAGATCAACGTTATCGGCCCGAAGGAGGATCTGAAATCATTGTCCGAGATCGTTTTGGATCCGGATATCAGCAATCTGTCCGAGTCGAAGACCGAGTCCATCCAGCTGGCACGTTATCTTCTGAAAGTCTCTGAGAACATCAAACTCGCGGATAATGAAGAGAATTCGATCTCCGTGGAACTGGATATCGCGAAGAAACCGACGAAACTCTATCGTTTCGACAAGATCGAGATGGAGAATAAAAACCCGCTGTTCGAATACTCAATGGTCAAAGACACCTACGAGATCGAGGTAGAATTCGACTCGGATAAAGTGGATCGGCCGCAGGTCGAAAATATCCGTGTTTCCGTGAATGTAGCCGGATTACAGATCGGTGATGTGCACACGTTCAGCAAGAGTTCTGTGAACGTTGTACTTCCTGAAGGATGTACGCTCCTTCGTAAGGATGATGTTGAGATCAGCGTTTCCGAGAAAACGACACAGTTCAATCCGCCGACGTTTCCGGAGCCGCCTACCGAGGCGCCTACGGTCACTCCGACGGAGCCGATAACGGAGCCACCGACCGAGCCGTCTACTCCTGAGCCTACAGAGACCGTCCCTGAAGAGACGCAGGAGCCGACACCGGAAGAGACGATCCCTGAGGAGACTACGGAAGGATCGACCGAAACGATCGAGGAATCTTCCGAGCAGTTACCTTATGTGATCGAATAGCGTTACACATTTGGAGGTTTCATTTTGGTTAATCATAAAGTTGTGATCACGAATCCGACCGGCTTGCATCTGCGTGCCGCCGGCGTGCTTTGCACCGAAGCAGTAAAATTTAAGAGTAAGATCACGTTTTCCCGTTCTACGACGACGGCGAACGCAAAGAGTGTGCTCAGCGTTCTCGGCGCCGGCATCAAATGCGGAGACGAACTGGAGTTCGTCTGCGAAGGAGAAGATGAAGATCAGGCACTCAGTGCCATGATGACAGTGATCAATAACGGTTTAGGAGAATAAAACAATGGAGAACGGAAAGGAAATCAAGAGTACGATCCGTAACGGTTTTGTATTTGCCTATCCCGTGGCCATCGCCCTCTGCGGCGGCCTGTTATGCCGGTTCGTTCCAGACGGCGGACAGTGGTTAGTCAGCATTCTGCTGATCCTCGCTGCCTTCGGATCCTACCTGTTTTACGCAAGACTCGGCGGATGCCTGGTCGACCTGCGGGCGCTTCTTTCCCTGTCCTGGCTGTTCGGCCTGGGACTCGCGAACCTGCGCCTCAGCAACCTGCACGAGCCGTGGACGGATACGAGTATCCTCAGCTTTTTCGGCTTTTTCGCACTCACCATGCTCACGTATGAGACATGTAGGTCGCTACCGAAGAAGAAAGAGGCAGAGGAGTGCAGTGAAGAAGAGAGAAGCCGTGTTACAAAGGCGCTCTACACACTCATTCCGGTCACATCAGGGATCTCGTTCCTGTGCTTTTGCGCTGAAGTCGTAAAACTGAGATATATTCCTCTGTTTGCGACATTTACCCATGCTTATAACTACTTCCATGTGACAGGACTGCATTACTTTACGTTCAGCAGTATGTTCACACATGCACTGACGGTGCTGTTCCTCATGTTTGCGAAAAAAGAGGAGCGTGACCGCAAACGGATGCGGGTCATCTTGATCGCGAATATCCTTTCGCTTTTGATCCCGATCCTGTGCGTTTCGAAACTTCAGTTTTTACTGGTGTTTTTCTACCCGGTCATGATCCTGCTTCTGAAACTTCGGTTTAAGAAGTTCACCGACCTTCCGCTTAAGAAGATCGGTATCGTGGCACTGATCATGGCGGTGGTACTTCTGCTGGCGGGCTTTGTATTTACGGTCCGCAGAAACTATCCGGAGGGCTACCTCCAGGGGATCTTCGACATGAAGGATCCCGAGACTCCGGAGATCGCGCAGCTGCTGTACATGTATGTCAGCAACAACTATGCGAACTTCAATCATATGACACTTACACTCGCCGAGCATTCCCACGGATTGCGGTGTGCATTTCCGATCGTAGCGCTGACGGGACTTAAGTTTGCAGCTCCTTCGCTGATCCCGCCGGACGCACTCCTGATCAAGAAGGAACTGTCCACCCTGAGTGTCATCTATGACGCATATTTCGATTTCGGCCTGATCGGCGTATTTGTGTTTTCCATCCTGTTTGGCGCGCTGCTCGCCGGCATAACCGGACTGAACGAACGCAAACAGAAGAAGAACCCGATCACACTGCTGATGTGCGCGGAACTGGCGCTGTACGCAGGCCTTTCGTTTTTCGATACGTGGTTTTCCAATCCGACGTCCTGGTTTTGGTTTGCCATTACGATACTAATGTATATCTACGTTGAACATCAGCGAAGAAGAGGAAGATCATGAAACTGTTGATCATTGTCCCCGCATATAACGAGCGGGAGAATATCGAGAGAGTCATCGACCAACTGATCCAGGACTACCCGCAGTATTCTTACGTGGTGGTCAATGACGGATCGAAGGATGACACGGCGCAGATCTGCCGGAGGAAGGGGTATAACCTGATCGACCTTCCGGTGAATCTGGGACTGGCCGGCGGCTTCCAGGCAGGCATGCAATATGCCGAGAAGCATGGATTTGATTATGCGATCCAGTACGATGCCGACGGACAGCACAGGGCCGAATATATCGGAAAGCTTCTGGAGGAGTGCGAGAAGGGAAATGATATCGTTATCGGTTCCCGTTTCGCCGAGAAGAAGAAACCGCTTTCGCTGCGTATGCTGGGCAGCCGCCTGATCAGCGGAGCTATCCGGATCACGACATTCCGTAAGATCAAAGATCCTACCTCCGGAATGCGGGTCTACAGCCGCCGCATGATCGAACTGTTCGCGCATCATACGAACCTAAGCCCCGAACCGGATTCAGTCGCTTATATGATCAAATCCGGAGCGAAGGTCAGCGAGGTCCAGGTCGAGATGGACGAAAGAATAGCCGGCGTAAGCTACTTAAATGCGCCGAAGGCTATGTTCTACATGCTCCGCATGGTCGTTTCGATCTTATTCATTCAGGTATTTCGTTCCCCGGTCCGCCTCAAGGAGCCCGGACCTAAGGATGAAACATAAAGTTGGAGGAAGTATATGTCAGATACACTTAGGATCGTATTGATCGTAGCCTCGGTGCTCTGTCTGTTGTTTATGCTGCGGAAGATCTCCCAGTCGAAGGTGCGGATCGACGACGCGATCTTTTGGATCGTCGGTGCGTTCGTGCTGGTCATCATCAGCATTTTCCCGCAGATACCCTCATGGTGTTGCGATCTGCTCGGCATCCAGACGCCGGTAAACTTCCTCTTTTTGTTCATGATCTTCATCCTGCTGGTGAAGCTGTTCTACATGACGATCCGTGTTTCCCAACTCGAATCGAAGGTGAAGGAACTGTCCCAGCGGTATGCTTTGGATCATATGGATGATGAGGTGAAGCAGGATGAAAAATAAGTCCGTTTCGCATATGTCCCATACATTCGTGATCTGTGCGTATCAGACCTCGCCGTATCTCGAAGATTGTATCCGGTCGATCAAGGCACAGACGCGTCCGTGCGGTCTCATGATCTCGACATCGACCCCGAACGATACGATCCGTGAGATGGCAGAGAAGTACGACATCCCCGTGATCGAAAACCCCGAGAAAAAAGGGATCGGTTACGATTTTGATTTCGCGCTTCAGACCGGGATCCAAAGCGGGGCAGATCTGGTCACGGTGGCCCATCAGGACGACTGCTATGCACCAGGGTTTTCCGCAGAAGTCGCTCGCGCCTGGAGAGAGGATACATTGATCGCATTTACCGACTATCGCGAGATCGATGCTAAAGGCGCCACGATCCCGGAAAACCGGAACTTGAAGATCAAAAAGATCCTGCTGTTCCCGATGCGGTTTCGGGCGCTGCAGCCGTTCCGTCCGGTACGCAGGACATCCCTGGCGTTCGGCAACGGCATCTGTTGCCCGGCTGTCACATTTGCCGCAAAGAAGATGCCGAAGAAGCTCTTTGCAGGAAAGATGAAGAGTAATGTCGACTGGAGTGCGTGGGAGATCCTGTCACGAAAGAAGGGCAGTTTCACATACATTCCGAAGGCGCTGATGTCGCATCGCATCCACGAGGAAGCGACGACGAATAAGATGATCTATGAACACAAACGTACGGCAGAGGACTTAGCGATGTTTCGCAGGTTCTGGCCGGAATGTATCGCAAAATGTCTATGCAGGTTTTACAGTAAAGCGGAGGATACAGTTACCAAACGATGAAGACGATCGACGTTATCATCCCGACGTATAAACCGGGAAAAGAACTGACGGAACTGATCCGGGCCCTGTTTAAACAGGAAGTTCCGGTGAAGACCGTTCGCATCGTGAATACGGAAGAGAAGTATTTCGATCCGAAACTGGTCGCGCCTTTCGGTAAGAAGGTGACGGTCCGGCACATCCCGCAGTCGGAGTTCGACCATGGGTATGCGCGTGATCTGGGCGCCCGGGATTCCAGGGCGGGGCTACTGATGTTCATGACCCAGGATGCGAAGGTGGTCAATGCAAAACTGACCCGTGAGCTTACGGAGCCCATGACGAAGGATGCGAAGGTCGCGGCTTCCTACGCGCGTCAGATCCCGAAAGAAGACTGTAACCTGACAGAGCGTCTGACACGGGCGTATAATTATCCGGCGAAGGAGCAGATCAAATCCTCTGCGGATCTGGATAAACTCGGAGTCAAAACATATTTTTGTTCGAACGTCTGCGCCATTTACCGGCGTGATGTATATAACAAGCTGGGCGGGTTTGAACACGGAGCTATCTTTAACGAAGATATGGTCTATGCCGCTAAACTTGTAAATGCAGGTTATCGCATCGCCTATAACCCGCACGCGATGGTCATGCATTCGCATAACTATTCGCTTATGCAGTATTTCCGCCGTAGTTTTGACATGGCGGTATCGCAGAAGGAGCACCCGGAGGTATTTGCCGCGGTCAGCTCCGAAAAAGAAGGCGCCGGCATGGTGAAGACAGTCTCTAAACAGATGTTGTCCCGGATGCGGCTGTTTTCGTTCCTGTTTTTCTTTGCCTCCTGTGTGGCGAAATATGCAGGATATTTCCTCGGCAAACGTTATAAGAAACTGCCGAAGAAGCTGGTGCGTTTTTGCACGGCCAGCGAGTGGTGGTTTTCCCGTAAGGAAACTGCCGAATGAAACTTAAAGGGAGTCATCCATGAACTTTTCATCTAAGATCACACTTGCCTTCTATGGTATCATCGCATACCTGCTGGGCATAACCGTATATCAGGTGCTTCGTGACCCGGGAGCTTGGTCATTCGTACTTTTGGGGGTGGCCGTCCTGATCTGCTTCTGGCTGGTCGGATCGAAACTGATCTCGAAGAAGAAACAGACGATCTTAAGCCGCATCCAGGCAACATTTCACCGCTTCTCATTCTTGATCGAGCAGCTGGTTGCGAGAGATTTCAAGACGAAGTATAAGAGATCCGTTCTCGGCGTCTTCTGGAGTTTTTTGAATCCCTTGCTCATGATGGCGGTCCAGTATTTTGTATTCATCAGACTGATGAACCTGCGTAATTCGATCGGCAGTGAAAACCCGATGCTGAATTATTACGCAGTCTACCTGCTGGTCGGTATCATCATCTTCGGCGGATTCAATGATTGTTGTAACCAGGCGCTCCGTTCCATTGTTTACAACGCATCGCTGATCACAAAGGTATATGTTCCGAAAATCATTTACCCGACGACGAAGGTCTTCAGCGCAGGCATCAACCTGGCGCTTTCGATCCTGCCTCTGTACATCATCGCCTTGATCAATGGATTAGTGCCGAACTTCTCGATCCTGGTACTGCCGTTGGGGCTTTTGTTCATCTTGGTGTTCACCATCGGCATGGGCTACTTCCTTTCGGCGACCGTCGTCTTCTTCCGTGATATCGAGTTTTTGTGGGGCGTTTTCTCCACAATGTGGATGTATGCGACGCCCATCATATATGACATCGGCTTCCTGCCGAATACCATTCAGAAACTGATGTTCTTTAATCCGCTGTACCATTACATCGATTTCGTCCGGTACATCGTTATCCTGCGTCAGGTTCCGACCGCTGAGGAGACTTTGATCTGCGCCGCGTTCTCGTTAGGAATGTTCGTGCTCGGATTGACTGTATTTAAGAAGACAGAAGATAAGTTCATTTTTTACATATAAGAGGTTGCCGAAAGGCAGTTTGTGGAGTTGTTTATGGAACAGGATATGATACGCGTGGAAAATATTTCCATGCATTTCCGCCTGATGAATGACCGGATCAGCAGCATCAAAGAAATGATGACGGCGCTGGCGCGAAGAAAGGTGAAATTCAAAGAATTCCATGCATTGGAGGATGTGAGTTTCACGGTGAACCGCGGCGATGTCATCGGGATCATCGGTCATAACGGCGCGGGTAAAAGCACACTGTTAAAGATCATTTCCGGGATCATGAAACCGTCAAAAGGAAGGATCTGGCGCGGGGCCAATATCGTCCCGATGCTGGAGCTCGGTTCCGGTTTCGACTATGACCTGTCCGGTCATGAAAATATCTACCTGAACGGCGCGATCCTCGGTTATTCGAAGGAGTTCCTGCAATCGAAATACAACGAGATCGTAGAATATTCCGAACTGGAACCGTTCATTCATACACCGCTTCGGAATTATTCTTCCGGTATGCTGATGCGACTCGCATTTTCCATAGCGACCGTCGTCGAGCCGGAGATATTGATCGTCGATGAGGTCCTGGCCGTCGGCGACGAGCGCTTCCAGGAGAAGAGTAAGAAGCGCATGATGGAGCTGATGAGCGGCGGTACCACGGTGCTGTTCGTTTCACATAATATCGACCAGATCCGGGAGATGTGTAATCGCGTTGTATGGCTGGACCACGGTAAGGTCCGCATGATCGGCGCGGCAGATGAAGTTTGCGATGCGTATCGCGAACAGTTTTTGGAACAATAAAGGAGACGCCGGTTTTCGGCAAAGCGTATGAAGAAAGTTACGATCGTTATTCCGAACTATAACGGATATCAGTTTTTGGAAACCTGTATGAATTCACTGCGGGCGCAGACCTGTCAGGACTTTGAGGTCCTGGTCGTGGACAATGCATCCGTCGACGAGAGTGTACCGTATCTGCGGGAGAATTATCCCGAGGTACGTGTGGATGTCATGGAGACGAACCTCGGTTTCGCCGGCGGCGTTAACTATGGTATCTTGCAGTGCAAGACGCCTTATGTCATCCTGCTCAACAACGATACGGAGTCGGATCCGCACTACGTAGAGGAGATGATCAAGGCGATCGAGAAAGATGACCGCATCTTCTCCGTCAGCAGCAGCATGATCAGCTTTTATAAGCGGAATCTCATGGATGATGCCGGCGACCTCTATACGATGTTCGGCTGGGCCGTTCAGCGCGGCATCCACCAGCCCGTCGAGGCATACCGGAAGCCGAAGCGCGTATTTTCCGCGTGCGCAGGCGCAGCCATCTACCGTCGTGCACTGTTCGATGAGATCGGCATCTTCGATGAGATGCACTTCGCATACCTGGAGGACATCGATCTGGGCTTCCGTGCAAATATCAAGGGATACAAAAACACCTACGCGCCGAAGGCGATCGTTTACCATGTCGGCAGCGGCACGAGCGGTTCGAAGTACAACCCGTTTAAAGTGCGCCTGACGGCCCGCAACAGCCTGTACCTGCACTATAAGAACCTGCCGAACCTGCTTTTGCTTCTGAATTCGCCGATCTTCCTGCTCGGCTATCTCATCAAGATCGGTTTCTTTGCGAGCATGGGCCTGGGTAAGGAATACCTGAGCGGTTTGAAGGAAGGTTTGAAAACGGTCCGCAAGTGCAAGCGTGTGAAGTACGAGCGTAAGAATTTCAAGAATTATCTGGACATCGAGATGCAGATGTTCTTCGGAACATTCGCCTATACGTTTGAGTTTTTGGAGAGACGCGTATTCAACAAAGAAGAGAAGTAAGGAATTTGATTTTTGAGGTGATCCATCGTGAAGAATGACAAACGAAGCGCAGTCGGTCTGATCTATTTTTTGTTCGACCTGCTCGTTCTGGTCGCGACCTACTGGCTGACGTACTGGTTTAAACTGGTCCTTTTGGACGACCAAAACTACATAGAGATCTTTGAACTGTATCTGAAGAGCATGGCATTCGTATTTCCCGTTTTCCTGCTCAGTTATATGTTTGTTACGCTTTACAGCAACATGCGGACGCAGTCGAAGGGGGCGCTTTTGTTCCTGATCACTGAGGGCAATGTATTCGGAACCCTGTTCCTGACGCTGTTTTTGTTCTTCGTCAAGATCGAGAACTTCTCCCGTTTATTCCTCGTGTATTTCGCGGTTTTGGATACCGTGCTCATGTTTATCGAGCGTGTTATTGTAGGAAAGATCATCGATCATTCGTATGCTAAAGGGAAGCATCAGAGTCAGGTCGTCATCGTCGGCTACAGTGAGACGGCGAAGGCATACATTGACCGCGTCCGCGCAAATCCCCAGTGGGGCTATCATATCGTGGGTATTCTGGATGATGAAAAAGAGACCGGACATACCTATAAGGACGTTCCCGTGATCGGGACGACCGACGGGCTGACGTCTCTCCTGGAGAAGAATGAGACCGACGAGATCGTGATCTGCCTGAAGCTGACCGAGCATAGTAAGTTGAAGACGGTGGTCAATACGTGCGAGAAGTCGGGCGTTCATACGAAGTTCATCCCGGACTACATGAACGTGCTGCCTACACAACCCTATACCGAGGACATGCAGGGCCTTCCGGTCATCAACATCCGTTACGTTCCGCTGATGAGCTGGGGCAATGCTGCGATCAAGCGCGCCATGGATATTTTCGGCAGTTTGTTTGCGATCATCCTGTTTTCCCCGGTCATGCTGGTCGTGGCGATCCTGGTTAAGACTACGTCGAAGGGCGGCGTGATCTTTAAGCAGGAGCGTGTCGGAAAGCATAACCGTCCGTTTAAGATGTATAAATTCCGTTCGATGGTCGTACAGACTGATGAGAGCGAGAAGGATAAGTGGACCACAAAAAATGATGCGCGTGTCACGAAGGTCGGCGCGTTCATCCGTAAGACCAGTATCGACGAGCTGCCGCAGTTCTTTAATGTGTTGAAGGGCGACATGAGCCTGATCGGACCGCGTCCCGAGCGGCCGTTCTTCGTCGAGAAGTTTAAAGAAGAGATCCCGCGTTACATGGTAAAACACCAGGTGCGTCCGGGCATCACCGGCTGGGCCCAGGTAAATGGATGGCGCGGCGATACATCGATCTCGGAGCGCATTGCCTGCGACCTCTATTACATCGAGCATTGGTCGCTCAAACTGGATGTCAAGATACTGTTTTTGACGTTCTTTAAGGGATTCGTTAACAAGAACGCATATTAGTAATATGAGGTTCGAAAAACCCGCACGGGCGGGGAGGAGAGGATTTTATGGAAGAAAACTTTGATCAGGAGGCACGGATGCTGCGTCGCGAACAGCGAAAACGCCGCAAACGTCTCCGCGTCATCAAATATACGGTAGTTTCCGTTTTGGAAGTAGTACTGCTTATCGCTATGTGCGGCCTGTACTATCTGCGTACGAAACTCGCCGTGGCCAGCGTTTCCGTATTGCCGGAGGGGCAGAAGGTCCAGACCAATGCCTTTGTTGAGCCGAGTTATCAGGAAACGATCGCAAAGCAGTTCTCGACATTTGCCCTGTTCGGCATCGACAGTTCGGAGAACCCGGAGAAATCGAAACAGCGTCTGCAACGCGGAAGTAATGCCGACGTTATCATGCTGGCAGTCATTAACAATGAGACGAAAGATGTTAAACTGGTATCCATTTTCCGTGATACGTACTTCTATCGTTCGGACGGAAAGTTCGCAAAGATCAACTCCGAGGCGACTCATGCCAGCACTTTCAGTCTAATGCAGATGCTGAATAAAAACTACGACCTCGACATCGATGGATTTATCGCCGTAGACTGGTCGATCGTAGCAAACCTGGTCAATGACCTCGGCGGCCTGGAACTCGACATCAAGGAAAACATGATGACGGTCGAGATCGGCGGTGAGACCGTTCCGTATATCAACGGTTTGATCACACAGATCGTACAGTCGACAGGTATTCCTTCGGTACATATCGAAAAAACCGGTCTTCAGCTTTGTGATGGTGTGCAGACCGTCGCATATTGCCGACTTCGTAAGCGCGACTCCGACTTCATGCGTGCACAGCGTCAGCGTGAGGTCATCTCCAAGATGCTGGTAAAGGCGAAAGCGGCTTCGATCGGAACCCTCGACACCATGGTCGAACACGTTTTCCAGTCGACACTGATCGGTGCCAGCGAAGGTACTGCGGAAGCGGCCCAGGATATCATCGATTATTTTGTAGGAATGGTTCCGAATATCGGAAAAATACATATCAACGATTCACAAGGCTTCCCGTTCGCACAGCGTACCGAAATGGGATACATGGGAAACTGTGTCGTTCCCGTAAACCTGGAGCAGAATGTATCCAAACTGCATGAATACCTATATGGAACGCAGAATTACCAGTGCTCGCAGTTCGTTAAAGATCTGAGCGAGCAGATCCGTGTGAACGGTGGTTTTGATGCTTCGTTCAATTATGTCGGAGTGCAGTGATCCTTCATGAAATTGTTAATGTTTCATCACACTTTTTTCACAGTCTCGGCTTATCATTAAGCCATAAGGTGATCGAAAGACAGATCACTGAAAGGAGAAATAAGGTTTATGGATGATAAAGATTTCTACTTCGGTTTTGACACAGAAGACAAAGATAAGCAGACCGCTGAACCCGAAGCGGTGAAAGAAGCAGAGGATACTGTATCGGCCGCAACAGAGCCCGAGGATAAAGAGCAGGAGCAGCCGAAACAGCCGGAGGTCCCGGAGCAGGGCGCGCAGAGAGAGCAAAAGCCGATGCCGTCCTATTACGATTATTATCAGGCGGGTTATTACAACAATCCGCAGGCAACCGGTTCCGGTAATGCTTCCGGTTCCGGACGTAAGGGTAATTCCTTTATGGGCCCCTTCGTTGCAGTTCTTACCATGTTACTGGTCATCGGAAGCATCTTCGGACTCAGTAAGCTTCTGAACAAAAATGATCCGGACGATTTAGCTGAATCGACTCTGTCCGGTGAAGTTGCTAAGAATGAGCCCACCGATGCGGCTCCCAATAAAGAGAACACGACGACAGCTCCGACATCCGTTCTGACACGTAGCGACATCAACACGACTAAGAACGTCAATGCGACACTTCTCGATGTATCGCCGATCGTTGACGAAGTAATGCCCAGTGTCGTTGCCGTAACGAATAAGACGATCTACACGACGAGCTTCTCCCGTTACTTCGGTTCGGGTCAGCAGGAGATGAAGGGTGCCGGTTCCGGCGTCATCATCGGTAAGAACGATGACGAGCTCCTGATCGTTTCCAACGCCCACGTAGTTACCCCTGAGAATTATAACTATGCCAGCGTTACATCGAGCGAGATCTCCGTTAAGTTTGTAAATGATAAAGAGATCCCTGCCTATGTTAAAGGCACGGATGAAGAGCGTGACCTGGCAGTCATCGCCGTAAAACTTTCCGATATTGATGAAGAGACCATGAAAGCGATCAAGATCGCGATGGTCGGTGACTCCGATAAACTGAAGGTGGGCAATGGCGTTATCGCGATCGGTAATGCGATGGGTTATGGCCAGTGCATGACCGTTGGTTATATCAGCGCATTGAACCGTGATGTCACATTCTCCGATGGATATACACGTTCCTTCCTGCAGACCGATGCAGCGATCAACCCCGGTAACAGCGGTGGTGGATTGTTCGATATGTACGGCAACCTGATCGGCATCAACTCTGCAAAGGTTTCCGATGAGACCGTTGAAGGCATGGGATATGCGATCCCCATCACGGATGCAGAGGAAGTTATCAATGATCTTATGAACCGTGCGACCCGCGTGAAGGTCACCGATGAGAATAAGCGTGCGTCTCTCGGAATCAAGTGCTCACAGAATTACCAGTCGCTGTACGAAGGAAGTGGAGCATTTGTCGAAGAAGTCGTTGAAGACGGCGCGGCAGATAAGGCCGGCATTATGGCTTACGATATCATCACCGCTATCGACGGTGTGAAGATCACTTCTTGGAATGAGCTTTTGACTGAGATGGCATACCACGAAGGCGGCGAGAAAGTCAAAGTTAAATTCCAGACTTTGACCGTGAGCGGCGGACGTCGTGCTTATACGGATAAGGAAGTTGAAGTAACTCTTGGTTTCTACAAGGATATGAAAACTTCTGAGGATTGATTTGTGAAAAGATCCGCTCCTACGGATATTTCAATAAAAAGACCCGGCTTCGGCCGGGTCTTTTTTTGTCGCTTTGTCCGGCGGCGCCCCTCCCGAAAACGCCTAACTGTAAGGAAACTGTAAGATTTACCACCTTGTAAAAGAAATATGTGAAGAGTATAATTTGAATCGTATTTTTAAACAAGAAAGGATGATAAAGGAATGTCACTTGTTGTTACTAATCTTTCGAAGAAATATGGCGAGAAGACAGTTGTCGACCATATTTCTTTTTCGTTGGAACATCCCGGTGTGTATGCGTTTTTGGGAACCAACGGCGCAGGTAAATCCACGTCTTTACGTATGATGCTCGGGATGCTCGCGAAGGACAGCGGAACCGTTACCTGGAAAGGAAAACCCCTCGATACTATGGAGACTAACGTGGGATATCTGGCTGAGGAGAGAGGTCTGTATCCGAAGTTTACATTGATGGATCAGCTCCTTTACTTTGCGTCTCTGAAGAACGTTTCGAAGGAAGATGCGAAGAAGCGCATCGACTACTGGGTAGAGCGTTTGGAACTCACGGAGTATTTCCATCCGCCTGTAGTAGGTAAGAAGAAACCGAAGCCGATGACCGCTGACCAGCTGTCAAAAGGTAATCAGCAGAAAGTACAGCTTCTGGCTGCATTGATCTCCGATCCGGAACTGCTGATCCTCGACGAGCCGCTTTCCGGTCTGGACCCGGTAAATATGGACCTGTTTAAGCAGGTGATCCACGAGCAGGTAGATGCCGGTAAGTACATCATCATGTCCAGCCATCAGATGGAAGTCGTAGAAGAGTTCTGTGAGGACATAACGATCCTGCATCATGGTAAGGCTGTTGTACAGGGTAACCTGAACGAGATAAAGAAGTCCTATGGACGTGTTAATATGTTCGTTAAGACGGAAGAGCCGATCGATGATCTGATCGAGGCTTCCGGCCTTCGTGTGATCAATAAGACACCGAACGGCATCCAGATCCGTGTTACAGGTCAGGAACAGGCAGATGAGTTCCTCGATATGCTTGTTACCGGTAAGGGATCTATCGAGCCCACACGTAAGACGATCGTTCGCTTCGAACTTCGTGAACCGTCGCTGCACGAGATTTTTGTTGAGAAAGCAGGGGAGAATGTAGAAGATGAAGCACAGTAGATTTCACGGAACGGGAAAGGTGTTTAATTTCACATTTTCCCAGATGATGAAAGCGAAAGGGTTTCGTTTCACATTGATCCTGATGATCTTGTTCTCGGCGTGCTATTACCCGATCTCCCAGTTCTTCTCCCGGCGTGGAGGCGGAGTGAGTGAGGTCGAGGAGACATCCATCGAAACTCTTTACGTGATCGATGAAAGCGGTCTTTCATTCATGGACTGGTTTGCTTTTGATAAAGCCGGCCTGGATCGTATCGAGGTCCCGAAGATCGTTTCATCCGATATGACTTATGATGCATTTGTTGAAAAATTAAAAGAGAGCGAAGAGAAGATCGCCTTGCTTCACGTTCATCGTGTGGCTGACGAGGGCACCTTCTACTACACTCTGGTCCAGGGCGCGAAGACCCCGATCGAAAAGAAAGATCTGGAAGTCCTTCAGAAAGCGATCCAGGGCTCTGTGTTCACACAGCTGCTGGAGTATATGAAGGTGACCAAGGAGCAGATGACCCTCCTCAACATGGAGATCGATACCGATACAAATTATGTAGAGGTTAAGACCATCGGTGAACCTGCCGATGAAAAGACGGATAATAAGGGCGTTAACCAGGATCAGTATACATTTATCATGCTCCTGGTAGTAGTTACGAGTATGCTTATCTCCATGAGCGGCGAGTATGTTTCCAGTTCGATCGTTATGGAGAAGAGTTCGAAGGTCGTTGAGTACCTGCTCACCAGCATTCGCCCGATCGCTCTTTTGTTCGGTAAGATCGCAGCGGTATTCCTGGTCACTCTGTTCCAGATCCTGATCATGGTGTTCAGCTATGTTGCCTCTGTCGTTATCTACCATGTAGTTGCAGACGGATTTACCGTATCGCAGGCTTTCGAGAAGGTATCTTCCATCATCCCGGTGAATGTGGACATTACGATCAGCCCGCTTAACCTGGTGATCGTGATCTGCTTCCTGCTCGCAGGTATGCTGTTCTATACACTGATCGTCGGCGTTATCGCTGCTTCGGTTAAGAATGTCGAAGAGATGCAGGAGCGTATGAAGTCTTATACATTGCTTCTCTTTGTCGGTATGTTCGGTTCTTTGGGAATTACGATCATGAATATCACAAGCGGTGCGCCTGCGATCCTGGAGAAGATCGCATCTTTCATCCCGGTCATCTCCCCGTTCCTGGTACCCGGTTACCTGTGTTCGAACCGTATTTCCATCGGTATTGCACTTATCGGACTTGCGATCCTGTTCGTAAGCGTATATTTCCTTCTTTTCTTCGCAGCGAGATGCTACGAATATCTGATCTATTATCAGGGTCAGAAACTGAAACTGAAAGATTACTTAAACATCTTTAAGAATGAGAAGGGAGGAAATGATAATGCGTAAGCGTAATGGTTTATTCAGCGGCTTCGGAAAAGTTTTTTCCTTCACGTTCCGTCATCAGACCGAAGGAAAGGGTTTCCGGTTCGCGACGTATATCGTGCCGTTCCTTCTGTGCGGTCTGGTAGTATTGATCATGAGCCTGGTTGCCTACAGCAACGCAAAGAAGAACGATCAGGAACCGGTCAATATCCAAAAACTGTATGTACTTGATGAGACCCCTTATAATGAGTTCAACGGAATGGTGAGCTTCGCCATCCGTGAGACCGAGCTTAAGGATGTGGAGTTTAAATCGATCTCGAATATAACGGTCGATGACTTCATGAAAGAAAACAAAGGAACTCTGTCCGAGGAAAACGGCTGGGGTATCCTGTCCCTTTCCATTGAGACAAAGCATGCGAACTTCGCCGATGATACGCTCGAAGATCATGATGTCTTGATGGTCCGCCTTACATTGCCCGAGGGATCTGAGGTCAATAAATCCACACGTGGTAAGATCCTGAACCTCGGTACCATCGCTGCGAAGAGTGCTACGGCCAGCGCTTCCAAGATCACGGCAGAGCAGTATGTGGTCCTCTCCGGAAGCCATATGTCGCAGATCATCGAGGCAGGTAAGAAGGAAGATAACGTCATTTTGATGTTGGTTCGTTACGTCGGACCGTTTGTCTTCACCATCGTTATGTACGCCATGTTGCTGATGTACTGCATGGGTATGGGTAAGAACCTCGTAGTCGAGAAGTCTTCCAAACTTATGGAGATGCTTCTTACATCGATCTCACCGGTTGCATTGGTTGCCGGTAAAGTTCTCGCGATCATTTGTGTTGCGTTGTTACAGTTTGCAGTCTGGATCGCGTCGATCGTGATCGGCGTCTTCATCGGAAACATCGTCGCACAGGGTATCGATCCCACATTTTCAAATCCGGTCACCAAGCTGATCGATCTGTTGATGGAGTACGGACATGTTTCCTTTACCCCGTTCCAGGTCATTCTGGCACTGCTTTCTCTGGTGTTCTGTTTCGCAGTTTACTGTGTATTTGCGGCTGTGATCGCTTCAACGTGTGCGAAGGCAGAAGAGGTCGCTCAGAAGCAGGGTGTCCTGAACATTTTCATCATCGCAGGATACTTACTCGCGATCGCTACCTCTGTCAGCAGTTTGAATAGTTCCGAAGTCAGCACGATGCTCCTCGTGACGGATATCATTCCGTTCTCAGCGGCCTTCCGTTTGCCGGTCGATGTGTTGCTCGGTACGATACCCAACTGGATCGCTTTACTGTCGCTCGGCCTCGCTATGGCGCTGACTGTAGTGTTTGCGATCCTGGCAGGTAAGGTATATAAGGCTCAGGTATTCCTTTCCGGTAATTCGATCGTTTCCAATGCGAAGCGCGCACTGTTCGGAAAGAAGAAGGCAAAAGAAACCAAATGATAATGTCGTAACTGTCACATAAGACAGTACATGACAAACGATAGAAGACGCTCCCGCCATACCGGCGGGGGCGTTCTTTTTGTTTCGGTAAATGAAAGTGCCGAATGCCCGAAGATCGACTGGTATCGTAAGAAAAGCACTTGCATATTTACATTTTGATTGCTAAAATAGAAATGGTATGAACATTTGCCCGGCACTACGCTCTTTTAGGGAGGAGATATGCCGAAACAATTAGGGAATCGATGGGCAGCTGCTTTATTGGGGCTTTGTTTGCTTTGCCTGTCCGGCTGTGATTTTCCGGATCTGTTTTCCGATCCGGAGCCGGAGGAGACGGACTTTGTTTATCAGGCATCGGGCGAAACGACCCCGCCTGCGGAAACGGAACTTACGACCGAAGGAACGATCTTTGTTTATGTGGTCGGAGAGGTCCTGCATCCGGGCGTTTATGAGCTAAAGCGGCAGGATCGTCTGGAAGCAGCGATCCGGGCTGCCGGAGGTTTCACCGACGAAGCCGAGCCGGCCAGTGTGAATCTGGCACGTTCGGTCACCGATGGAGAGCAAGTGGTCGTACTCAGCCGTGAGGCATTTGCCGCCGCGGGCATGAGCTTCGGTCCGGATGGAGCGGCTGTGCCGGGTTTGGTGAATATCAACACGGCGGACCAAAACGAACTTACAACATTACCGGGGATCGGACAGACCCGGGCGCAGGCCATCATTGCCCACCGGAATAAGCATGGGCCTTTCGAGACGATCGAAGATATCATGCAGGTGAGCGGGATCAAACAGGCGGCGTTCGAACAGATCCGGGATCGGATCACGACCGGCAGATAACAGGAGAAAGATATGGCTAGGATTTTGGTGGTGGACGATGAAAAGACCATCGTAAAAGGGTTGAAGTTTTCGCTGGAACAGGAAGGCTATGAGGTCGACTGCGCCTTTGACGGCGAGGAGGCGATCGCGCTCGCGAAGAAGACCGATTATGACGCGATGCTTCTGGACGTTATGCTTCCGAAGTATAACGGTTATGAGGTGTGCAATATGGTCCGCGAGTTTTCGCAGGTGCCCATCCTGATGCTGACTGCGAAGAACGACGACATGGATAAGATCATGGGCTTCGAGTATGGCGCCGATGACTACATCACCAAGCCGTTTAATATTTTGGAGGTGAAGGCGCGTGTGCGTGCGATCATCCGCCGCGCGAAGAGCACCGAAAAGCAGGATGGTAAGAGTAAGTTCGAACCCGTCGAGAATGCAGAGGGCATCGTTGTGGACAGCGAGAGCCGCAGAGTCATGATCGACGGCGTCGAGATCAACCTGACTGCCCGTGAATTCGATATTTTGGAGCTGATGGTGAATAATCCGAATAAGGTATATTCCCGTGAGAGCCTTTTGCAGATCGTATGGGGCTATGATTATCCCGGCGATGTGCGTACCGTGGATGTGCATGTCCGCCGTCTGCGTGAGAAGATCGAACCGAACCCCGGTGAGCCGAAGTATGTACAGACCAAATGGGGTATCGGATACTATTACAAGCAGGGCTGAGAAAGAAGCGCATAGATGAAAGAGAAGGATAAGAGCGTTCGGCGTGCACACGGACTGCCGTTCCGTCTCGTTATGTTCCTGGTGCTTCTTCTGATCGGCATCATTCCTATGATCGTGTATCTGTTCGGTATGAGCCGGTCCGTGCGGGATGCCCTGGTCAATGAAACGAAAGAACGGATGTATTCCGAATGTTCCAATATAGCACAGTTTATATCCTACATAGCCGCGCCGGAAGACAGCGCGGTTCTTTCGGATGTCCATTCGCAAATGGTGGACAGTGCGAAGCTTCTGAACGGACGTATGCTTTTGGTGGATCCGTCCTATCGTTCGATCGCGGACACTTATGAATACGACCGCGTCCATTATGTGGCGTATCAGGGGGTATTGTCCCTGCTTTCGACCGACCGCGAATCGATCACGGAGATATCGGAAAGCAACATCAGCTATTTCCTGAAGGTGTCGCCGAAGGGCTCGGGGCGCAACTATGTCCTGTGCTTTATGGCGCCGTTGCAGACGAAGATCACACTTATGAGTGCGATCCGCAAGAGGAGTATCCTTTTGATGACGATCATTCTCCTCGTTACGATCTGCGTCGGATTTTATTTTGCATTTATGCTGGGTCGGCCACTGAAGGCTCTGAAGGAATCATCGATCTCATTGTACGATGGCCAGCGCGATGATATCGTCGGAAAGCGTTATACCGAGCTTGTGGAGACTTCGGAAACGGTCAATGAATTGATGGAGCAGTTGCATGCGATCGACGCTTCCCGTAAGGAATTCGTATCGAACGTGTCGCATGAGCTTAAGACACCGATCACGTCCATTCGTGTATTGGCGGATTCGCTGATGTCCATGCCGAAGGGTGAGGTCCCGATCGACCTGTACGAAGACTTTATGACGGATATTTCCGATGAACTGAACCGAGAAGCGAAGATCATCGACGACCTGCTCACGCTCGTTCGCACCGATGAGTCGAATACAACGCTGAACTATTCGATGGTCGACATACATGCCATGCTGGAGGGCCTGCTGAAACGCTTGCAACCTCTGGCAGGTAAGAAAAACGTCGAGCTGGTGCTCGAGAGTTTCCGCCGCGTCGATGCTTTAGTCGATGAGGTGAAGCTCGTTCTGGCGATCTCGAACCTCGTGGAAAATGCGATCAAATACAACCGCGAGAGCGGACATGTACGTGTTTCGCTGAATGCGGACCATAAGTATTTCTATATAAAGGTAGAGGATTCCGGTTTCGGTATCCCCGCGGAGTCGCAGACGAAGATCTTCGAGCGTTTCTACCGCGTGGATAAGGCACGCTCCCGTGAGATGGGCGGCACCGGCCTCGGACTGGCGATCACGCGAAATATCGTCCAGATGCATAAGGGTATCATCCGTGTGTTCAGTAAGGAGAACGAGGGTACGACCTTTACGGTCCGTATCCCGCTGAATAATATCGCGGACAGCAACCCGGAAGGGAGCGGCGAATGATGAAACGAATCAAGATCCTGCTGCTTCTTTCGGCAGTGCTTCTCCTGACGGTATGCGGTTGCAAAAAGAGCGCGGATACAAAGCCGGCGGCTGCGAAGACCGAAGACGGGGAATATGAAGTTTATTATTTGACGCAGGATGGTTTCCATCTGGAGACGGAGATACGCAAGACGTCCGGATCCCAGCCGGAGGAGCTGGCGCGGGAACTGGTGAAGATCATGCAGGACCCGAAAGAGCGCGGACATAACTGTGCGTTTGGTTCCGGCGTGTCGCTGCAGAACCTCCGTATCACGGAGGGGGTTCTGAACCTGCATTTTTCAAAAGAGTATAATTCGCTTAAGAGTTCGCGTGAGATCCTGGCGCGCGCGGCGGTCGTCCGTACATTGAACGCCATTCCGGGCGTCGATTCGGTCCTTATCTATGTAGAGGATGCGGTATTTCGTGATGCGAATGGACGTGTTCCCGGAGCATTGACCGCGGGAGACTTCGAACTTACGTTTTTCGAGAACCTGGCGAATGCACGGCTGAAACTTTACTATTCGGATGAGGAAGGAACCGGTCTCTGCGAAGAGGTGCATGAGGTTTCGTATGGTTACGGAACGAGTCTGGAGGAGATGGTCCTTACCGAACTGATCGAGGGGCCCGAGGATGACGCGTTTCGCGCTGTCCTTCCGGGCGACGCGAAGATCCTTTCGGTCAATGTAAACAACGGAATTTGTTACGTCCTTCTTTCCGGCAATGTCATCGGATCGCTGGATGAGCTGAGTGTAAAGCCGAAGACGATGGTTTATTCGATCGTCAATTCATTGACCGAGCTGACTACGGTGAACCGGGTAGTGATCCGCTTTGAGGGCGTGGACGGCGAGCCTTTCGGTGAAGAGATGCCGCTGGCGGATGCCCTGGAGAGAAATCTGGACATGAATAAAGAAGAACAGAACGGAGATCAATAGTGAAAAGACCGATGGTGGCCGCCGCGATCTCCTATGGTGCCGGGATCCTGGTATCCGGGGCGCAGGCGGGAAGAAGAGTAAACATGATCACGGCCGGTGGGGCCGCGATCGTATACGCCATCGTGATCATACATATTGTACGAAAATATTACGGGAGCAGCAGGCCGGTCGGCTATTTGCTGCTCCCGCTTATATTTCTGGCGGGGATGTTTCGGGCGCAGGCGCAGGGGCGGGAGTTATTCGAAGCGAAAACCGTGTTGGTGGCTGAAGACAGCGAAGATACGGAGATGCTTTGCGGCCGGGTTATCCTATGGGACCGGAAGGAAAGCGAAGACGGTGTGACCTATGTACTGACGCTCGATAAACTTACGAAAGGAGAAAGATCGCTTTCGGGACAGGCGCGGGTCCACACTTCACAAAAAGTCCGGATCGGCAGCCGGGTCGCCATTGCAGGTGCGGTCGGAGTCTACGAAAAGGCAAAGAATCCGGGAGGGTTCGATGGGTTTACCCATTACGGGTATCGGGGCGTTTATTACAATATGTACGAAGGGAGCGTTGCGAGGGAGATAAAGGGCACGGGAGCCATAGACCGGATAAAGGAGAACTTGCTGGGCTTGCGTGTGCGAATGGCGGATGCGATAAAGGCGATCGCTCCCGACGATGTGTATGGTTTCTTCCAGGGGATCCTGCTCGGGGAGAAGGACATGCTCGGAGAGGAGGAGAGCGAGAGTCTGCGGCGCGCCGGCCTGGCGCACATCCTCACGGTGTCCGGCCTGCACATCTCGATGCTGGGAACTTTGCTTCTGGGTTTCCTAAAGCGGATGCGCGTACCGTTTTTTCCGCGTCTGGGAGTAGGAGCGGTTTTGATCGGCGCCTACGTTTATCTCTCAGGCGCCGGTTATCCCTCGCTCCGTGCCTACGACATGTTCCTTCTGATGACGATCGCGCGTTTTGCGGGCAGGACCTACGACGGGAAATGCGCCCTCAGCGCCTGCTTTCTCTACCAAACCTGGAAGCTTCCGTTGTTACTTTTCGACCCCGGTTTCCAATTATCCTTTATGAGCATGGCGGCCATCTTGTTTCTGGTCCCGCATGTGCAGGCCTTGTGGATCCGGAATAAGGCTGAGCAGAAGAAGCGCAGTTCGAAGATACGTGCGGCTTTGCTGACATCCTGGACCGTTCTCGTCGTGATCAGTCCCGTGGTCTGCATGACTTATTATGAGACTGCGCGGTATTCGATGTTTCTGAACCTGCTGGTGCTTCCGCTGATGAGCGTGCTGCTTTTGTCTCTGCTGATCGGTCTGGCGGTCTTCCTCTTGCTATCACCGGTCTCTTCGGTTTTGTGCCGCATTGCCCTGATGCCGGCAGTGTGGATCGCCCGGATGATCTTACGTATGTCGCATATCTTTGAGGCGCTTCCGGGCAATGTATGCGTGACCGGAAGGCCGCAGAGCGCGGAACTGGTCATCTATTTCGTGTTTTACGGGGGAGGCTTGATCCTGCTGTGCCTGGCGTCCAAACTCGAAGGGTTCGGACGCGCGAAAAGCCGTGCGATAGGAAGAACTTACCTGCCGGACCTGCGCCGATCTCGGCTGCTTTTGTTTCTGCTGATCATGGCTGCGGGACTGATGATCCCGAATGCGCTGAAACGCAGGGCGCCGGCCTGTATGGAACTGACCATGCTGGATGTGGGCCAGGGGGATGGTTTTATATTCCGTTTTCCAAACGGGGAGAACCTGGTGATCGACTGCGGGAATAATTTCCGCGACGATCTGTGGGAGCGTGTGATCGAGCCTGCATTTCTCTGCTATGGGATGGATGAGGTCGATGCCTGGGTGCTGACGCATTTCGACATGGATCACGTCAGCGGTTTCGTGCAGATGCACCGGGAGGCGGAAGAGAAGCGGCTGATACACTGCAGGCGTGTACTCATCTCCGCGAAAGATACGGCCGCGGCTTTGACCGAGCTTTGCGGAACGAAACTGCAACCGGCGGTGCATACATTGTCCGCGGGAGAACGGTTTACGGTCGGAGGAGCGACGGCGATCTGCCTGTCACCCGATCTGTCATATCTGTACACGAATGAGAATGATGCCTCTGTTGTTTTGCGGATCGAGTACAAAGGACAGAGACTGCTGTTTTGCGGCGACATATCCGATACCGTCGAACGCAGGCTGGTGGAGAGAGGGGAGGATCTAATGGCGGACGTACTGAAGGTCGCGCACCATGGCTCGCCGCACACCTCGGGCGATGCATTCGTCGAAGCGGTACGGCCGAAGATCGCGCTTATCAGCGTCGGAAAGAATAACTACGGGCATCCGGCGCCCGAGGTCCTGACGAGGCTGGCGATGACCGGATCGGATATACGGATGACCGATGGAAAAGGGGCTTTGCTATTGCGCTTTAAAGGGGTAAATCAAATCGAAATGGTGCTCCCGTAAACGTTCATTTACACTTGTGAATAATCATAGATATTTAGCACCTGATTTGCTAAAATACACGTGTGAGACTGGAAAACCGGGTAGAGATGGTTTTGGCAGTACTTGCCCACATTACCACAATATTTGATGCGACAGCAGGTCAGATATATGATAAAATGGTAGTAATTTACAATCGGGGTAATATTGGGGTCATCCCGGTGTAGATTAAGGATGTGTTCTTTTGAGGAGGTTATGTATCATGAGAGGAAAGGTGAGTGCATTCAAAAAGGCTTTGGCTGTGGTGATGTCTGTTCTGCTCATCGTGACAGGAACAGCTATCACCGGTACATCTTTTTATGCAGATTACGCTTCAGTTAACGGGGATCAGATTGCAACGATCGTAGGGTCTTACGACAACTACAGCAATGGGTATAATATCCTTGGCGTTGCAGGTGATTTCCATCTTTTTGCCCAAAATCGGGTGGATACGATGGTCCACACGAACGGTAACATTGCTGCCGATATCGTTTCAACGGGAACGAACTTCGGTACCAATCAGGCCGTAAGCCATAATATCTCAGAGTATTCTTATGCAAGATATCTGTTCCCGATCGCTTCGCAGATCTCTTCTTCCAGTATGATCCTCGGAAGACAGAACTACGTTGAGAAGGTCGGCGGCCAGACGAAGATAAACGGAACGATCACAGACTGTGATCTTACGAAGAATCCTTATAAAGTTCTTTATGAAGATGAGAACAAATATTTCATCGACCTGGATCAGGAATTCCTGTATCTGGAGGCATTGTCACGCGCATTGTCCGCTATGCCTGCCACGATCACGAAGCTGTCCGGCGGTGATGCAAACGATATTGGTGTTATTCAGATCGCTCCGAATACCACTAACGTTATCAGCATGACCGGTGCGGAATATACAAATCTCAGCAACAAACTCAATATCACCGGCGTTCAGCCTGAGCAGGTGAACTACGGCGGCATGTCCATGAAGCGTGCTTCCTCTACGCAGTCCCTGATCATTAACCTCGACCTCAAGGGCCTTTCGGATTATACGATCCGCCAGGCTATGACATATACATTTACAGATGGTGGAGTAGTAAGAAACAGTGAAGATACTTTCTTCTCCGGAACCAACATCCTGTATAACATTTACGACTCTTCTTCAGCCGACGGCATGTATCACGGAAATCTTTCCAACGCTGCCGATATGACGGCTTGTATCCTGGCTCCTTGCGCAAATGTTACCGCGAACGCAGTTAACGGTACCATCGCTGCAAAGAACATCGTGACCCGCGGCGGTGAGACACACAACAGCCGTTTCACGGTCGTTTCGATCCCGAACATCAAAGTTGTTCCTACTCCTGAGAACCTCGTTAAGATCGTTCTTAAGAAGGTATCCACAGATGGTAAGGCTCTGGACGGCGCTACGTTCGAGATCCGCGATATGGAAGGAAAGAACGTATCTTTCAAGACCAGCAGCAAGGGCGGTGACACGACAGCCGTTACAGTTGCAGCAGCAGGCACCGAGATCTGGATCAAGCCCGGTAACTACTACCTGGTTGAGACAGCTGCTCCTGCAGGTTATGTACTCGATCATGAGCGTATTCCTTTCCAGGTAACTGCAAAGGGTGGCATCAACGCAAACTTCAACGTTCAGGTCATCAACCAGAAAGAGATCCAGAGAGTGATCGCTCCGCTGACCACAGCGGGAGACGGCTATAAGGTAGTTGCAGGTGGTGCGTACGCACAGCTTCCGAGCGAGCCTTACAGCAGCGTTATCATCAACAGCATCGACATCAAGGTGTCCTTCGCAGAAGAGATCCCTGCCGGCGTTAAGGTCGGAGCTGAGATCCTCGACGCACACACCTCACAGGTTCTGGCTTGCTCCAGAAAATCCAATAAGTTCCTGAACCCCGGTAAGGACGGCTACAAGGTAGATTCCCTTCCGTTCTCGAACCAGATGTTCGGTGACCACGAGTTCATGCTTCATTTCTTTACTCTGGATGCTCAGGGTAATGTAACTTATATTCCGTTTACGGATATCACCTCGACTCTTTACGGATATCGTCCGGTACAGTCCTCGACTCACGTTTTGAGCATGCCTGCATTCGCAAGCGCTAACGGAAACACGATCACGGTTCAGAATGCTCCGGACCACGTTGAAGAGCCGACGACCGAGCCCGAGACTACTCTGGAAGAGACCACTCAGGAACAGACTCCTGAGGATACAACAGCAGAAGAGACGACCGCAGAAGATACGACTCCCGAAGAGACAGAAACACAGGGTCCGACCTATGCCGATGTTGTGATCAGCAAGAAGGTACTGGGCCTGGGCGATGAACTCTCCGGTGCGATCCTGCAGTTCTACGGCACCAGAGCCGATGATAATACATCTGTAGTATTTGCCAAGTCCGATGTAGAATTAAACGGCGGCGCGCAGATCCTGACACAGGCGGATGCTTCCACCGTTATGGAGATCCGTTCCGGTTCTCAGCCTTCCGTGATCCGCAACCTTCCGGATGGTTCCTACACACTGCACGAGTATGCAGCACCTAAGGGATACGGCGTTTCTACCGATATCACATTTGACATCAAAGACAACAAAGTCACCAACGTTAAGAGCGCATCTTACTGCGAGAACAGCGACAACAAGATCGTTATGTTCGATGATGTCCTTCCGGTATATACCAACGTGGAGATCAGCAAGCAGGATGTTTACGGAGTTGAACTCTCCGGCGCAACGCTCTGGATCAGCGGTGTTGACGATAAGAATAATTCCATCAAACTTACGAAGGATAACATTAAGCCTGCAAGTGATGCAAAACTTCTCGGGGTAGAAGAGAACACGATCAAATTCTTATCCGGTAATTCTCCTTCGAAGATCGTAGACCTTCCTGACGGTACCTACACTCTGCATGAGGATGCGGCTCCTAAGGGCTTCCTTTGCGCTACCGATATCAAGTTCACCGTAGCAAAGGGCGTTCTCCTGACTGTCGATAATGTTGCGGTTTCCGCATCATCGAACCTGATCGTTATGTGTGACAGCGCTGAGCCTGTTTACACCACGGTAGACCTTTCTAAGAAGGCGACCGGCGGCAATGAACTTGAAGGCGCAGATATGTACCTGACCGGTAAGGACGAGAAGGGCAATGCAGTCGTATTCACCAACGCCCAGATCGCCGATGCCGAAAACAGCCCGAAGATCATCAACGATGGCAAGACCATCAATTGGACCTCCGGTAAGAAAGAAACCAAGATCAAGAATCTTGTAAATGGTGTTTACGTTCTTCACGAAGAGACCGCTCCGAGCGGATACTTCGTTGCAACCGATATCACATTTGCCGTATATGAAGGCGAAGTAGTATCCTGCAGCTCCAAGTCCTGGTCGACCGGAGAAGCGACCATCGTTATGTACGATGATGCAGTTCCCGCTAAGTCTGATGTCAAGATCAGCAAGCAGGATGTTTACAGCACAGAGCTGGCCGGCGCACTTCTTATCCTGACCGGTACCGATGCTAAGGGCAATACCGTACTCTTCGATGCTTCTCAGTTTGAAGGGGGCGAAGACGCTAAGATCCAGAAATCCACAAATGATATGCTTGCATACATTTCCGGTAAGACTCCTTCATCCGTGAAGGGTCTGGCAGACGGCAAGTATACATTGACCGAGAAGGTCGCACCTCTCGGATATATGGTCGCTACCGCGATCACATTCGAACTTAAGGACGGTAAGGTCGTTAACAGCACTTCTACCGTAAAGGCAGACGGCAACGTGATCGTTATGGTCGACAAAGCGAAGCCGCAGCCGAAGAAGGCTACGATCAAGATCAGCAAGCAGGATGTGTATGGCGTAGAGCTTGAAGGCGCTGATCTCAGACTTTTCGGTAAAGATAAAGATAAGGCTCCGATCGAGTTCACAAAGGATAATGTTGCACTTGCAAGCGACGCAAAGCCGGGCCTTAGCTCCGGAACCTTTATCACATTCACCAGTGGTTCGACTCCTTCTACATTCAAGGATCTTCCGGATGGCGAATACACCTTAGAGGAGACAAATGCTCCTGAAGGTTATGTAGTAGCTTCTTCTATCAATTTTGTGATCAAAGACGGTGCTCTTTACAGCATCGATAAGGTTACCGTATCTGCTGACACCGACGTGATCGTTATGTACGATGCGGCGAAGAAGGCCGATGTTTACATCAGCAAGAAGGATGTTTACGCATCTGAACTTCCCGGTGCAACACTCATCCTTACAGGTGTTGATGAGAACGGTAACAAAGTAAGCTTCACAAACAGTGAAGTTAAGCCCGGTACCAATGCAGAGATCACCATCAAGAATGGCGACATGCTTGAGTTTAAATCCGGCACAACGCCTACCCTGGTTAAGGGCCTCGTAAATGGTACTTACAAACTGCATGAGTATGCTGCACCTAAGGGTTATGTATGCGCATCGGATATCAAGTTCGTTATCAAGAAGGGTGTTCTTTACTCGATCGATGGCGTGAGCGTATCTGTTGGTAGCGACCTCATCGTTATGGTCGATGGAGCAGAGCCTGTTCCTACAACGGAAGAGCCTACCACTGCTGAACCCACGACTGCAGAGCCTACTACCGCAGAACCTACAACTGCAGAGCCTACGACTGCAGAACCTACTACCGCAGAACCTACAACTGCAGAGCCTACGACTGCGGAGCCTACCACCGCTGAACCTACAACGGAAGCTCCTACAGAAGAGCCTACAACTGCAGAACCTACAACGGAATATGTGATCCCGACCGAAGCACCTACGGAAGAGTCTACAGGCTTTGAGGAGCCTACGACCGAGTATGTGATCCCGACCGAGGCACCGACAGAAGAGTCTACCGGTGCGGAGGAGCCTACAACTGAGGCACCTACTGAAGCACCTACAAAGCCTGAGCCTACGACTGAGGCACCTACAGAGGCACCCACAGAGGCACCTACCCAGGCTCCTACAGAGGCGCCGACAGAGGCACCTACCCAGGCACCTACAGAGGCACCTACCCAGGCTCCTACAGAGGCGCCTACCCAGGCTCCGACACAGGCACCCACAGAGGCTCCTACGGAAGCACCTACACTGGTAAGCAACTTCGGCGAGACGAAGGCACCTACCCAGGCTCCTGAGACCACGGAGTATGTGATCCCGACCGAGGCACCGACAGAGGAGTCCACCGGCGAAGAAGAGACCGAGACGGTTCCTGAGACCGTTCCGGAAACTGCTCCGGAGACACTTCCTCCTGAAACTGAGCCGGTTGAGCCGACTGCAGGCAATGCTGCAGAGACAAAGCCTGTTGAGACATCTGTTGTTGTAACAGAGGCAGAGACAGAGGCTGAGGCTCCTTCTGAGATCGCACTTCTGGGCGGCGGAAACGAGTCTAAGAAGCCTTCACAGGCAGAAGCATTTGCAAATGAGACTCAGGCTGAGACCGAGCCGGTCATCAAGCCTCCGGTTATCATCGGTGGCAGCAGCCAGACATATGTTCTCGGAATTTCCGATTACGCGAAAGCGATCGGTATTACCATGATGATCCTGGGCTTCATCTGCCTCGGCACATGTGTAGTTATTCTCAGAAAAAAAGAAGAAGAATAAATAAAGGAGTCCCGGCATGAAAATGTCGGGACTTTTTTAAAGATCCGGGTGGCAAAATCGCAAATGAATAACTTGACGAAACGCCATTCATTCGATATACTTAGATACAGCAATGCGACAGTATTTTTTGTTGCATAAGTTTCAAGGAGACAGTTATGGGAAAGATTATTTTAACCGGCGATCGTCCTACCGGAAAACTGCATGTCGGTCACTATGTCGGCTCACTTCGCCGTCGTGTCGAACTTCAGAATTCCGGAGAGTATGATCGTATTTTTATTATGATAGCGGATGCGCAGGCCCTCACGGACAATGCTGATAATCCGGAGAAGATCCGTCAGAACGTGATCGAAGTAGCGCTCGACTACCTCTCTGTTGGACTCGATCCTGCGAAGTCGAACCTCTTCGTTCAGTCCTATGTTTCCGAACTTACGGAAATGACGTTTTACTACATGAATCTGGTTACGGTAGCGCGACTTCAGCGTAACCCTACGGTAAAGAACGAGATCCTTATGCGCGGCTTCCAAAATACATTGCCCGTAGGATTCTTCACATATCCGGTCAGCCAGACCGCAGATATCACTGCCTTTAAGGCGACGACCGTACCGGTCGGCGAGGACCAGCTTCCCATGATCGAACAGGCACGTGAGATCGTGCGTAAGTTCAACTCGATCTATGGCGACGTGCTGGTAGAGCCGGATGCGATGCTTTCGGATAATAAGGCTTGCCTGCGTCTGCCCGGTATCGACGGCAAGGCGAAGATGAGTAAGTCGCTTGGAAACTGCATCTACCTTTCGGATCCTGCAGATGAAGTGCAGAAGAAGATCATGAGCATGTTCACCGATCCGAATCACCTGAAAGTCAGCGATCCCGGCCAGGTAGAGGGTAACCCTGTATTTACCTACCTCGATGCATTCTGCAAGGATGAGCATTTCGAGCGTTATTTCCCGGATTACGCGAATCTCGACGAGATGAAGGCGCACTATATGCGCGGCGGCCTGGGCGACGTGAAGATCAAGCGTTTCCTGAACTCCGTAATGCAGGAGGAACTCGAGCCGATCCGTAAGCGCAGAAAAGAATACGAGAAGGATATTCCCGAGGTATACAACATCCTCAAGAAGGGCAGCGATATCGCACGCGAGGCTGCTGCTGAGACATTGGCAGAGATGAAGGCTGCCATGAAGATCAACTATTTCGAAGATGCTGAACTGATCGCCGAACAGGCTAGAAAGTTTCGTGAGGAATAAAGAATGAATCTGATCATTAAGAACGGAAGAGTATTGGATCCGGCAAATGCGATCGATGGCGTACGGGATCTCTATGTGAAGGACGGCGTGATCGCTGCCGTTTGCAAGGAGGACGAAACGTATGACCTTCCAGGTGCTGATGTCATCGACGCGAAGGGCATGTATGTGATGCCCGGCCTGATCGACCTGCATGTGCACTTCCGTGAGCCCGGTTTCGAGTATAAAGAGACGATCGAGACCGGTTCCAAGTCCTGCGCGAAGGGCGGTTTCACGGGCGTTTGCCCTATGCCGAACACGAAGCCGGTCATCGACTCAACGGAAACGGTCCGCTTTGAAGTCGAGAAGGCGAAAGCGGTATCCCCGATCCACATTTACCCGGTCGGCGCAGTGACCCTGGGCCAGAATGGAGTGGAGCCGACGGATGTCGCAGCCATGAAGGAAGCCGGCATCTACGCGATCAGTGAGGATGGCAAGTCCGTTATGAACTCGCTGGTCTATCGCGAAGGCATGATGCGCGCGAAGGAGAACGATATCGTTGTCATGGCGCACTGTGAAGATAAAAACTTAGTGGGTAAGGGCGCGATCAATGCGGGTCCGGTTGCAAAAAAGATCGGTGTCGAAGGCATCCCGAACGCAGTAGAAGATATCATCGTAGCGAGAGATATCCTGCTGGCGAAGGAGACCGGTGCGCGACTGCACCTGTGTCACTGCTCGACGGCAGACAGCGTAGAGATGGTCCGCAAAGCAAAGGCGGATGGCGTGAAAGTCACCGCTGAGGTCTGCCCGCACCATTTCAGTATGACCTGCGACGAGATCACCTCCGATGACGCGAATTTCAAGATGAACCCGCCGCTTCGTACGAAGCAGGATGTGCAGGCTCTGATCGAGGGCCTGGCGGATGGAACGATCGACACGATCTCCACCGACCATGCACCGCACAGCGCAGAAGAGAAGCAGCGCGGCATCGCGACGGCACCTTTCGGTATCGTCGGTTCCGAGACGGCCGTTTGTCTGACCATTACCCATCTGGTACGTCCGGGCTATCTGACCCCGCTGCAGATGGCAGAGCGCATGAGCATGACGCCCGCGAAGGTCATTAAGGTCGACCGCGGAACGCTCGGCGTGGGAAAGGCTGCGGATATTACGATCATTGACCCCGAAGCACATTACACGATCGATGCGAGCACCTTTGTGTCGAAGGGACACAATACGCCGTTTAACGGTAAGGAAGTCTACGGAAGGGTAATGTATACCATCGTGGACGGAAACGTCGTATATAAGGCTTAAAACGCGATATAGAGGCATATTAGGAGAGCAGATATGATTGATACACTGATCGAGAAGATCATCGCTAAAAAGGCACCCGTTGTTGTGGGACTGGACCCGATGCTGGCCTACGTTCCCGAACATATTAAGGAGAAGGCTTTTGCCGAGTACGGCGTGACGGCCGAAGGCGCTGCCGAGGCGATATGGCAGTTCAACAAGCAGATCGTGGACGCGGTCTATGACCTGATCCCGGCGGTGAAGCCGCAGATCGCGATGTATGAGCAGTTCGGCCTGCCGGGCGTGGAAGCGTTCGTTAAGACCGTCAACTATTGCAAGGAGAAGGACCTCGTTGTCATCGGCGACATCAAGCGCGGCGACATCGGTTCGACCTCGGCCGCTTACGCGATCGGCCACCTGGGCCATGCGCCCCTGGCCGGCGAGGCATTTGCACCGGGCTTCCGTGAGGATTTCGCAACGGTGAATCCTTACCTCGGTTCGGACGGCGTGCTTCCGTTCGTAAAGGTCTGCAAAGAAGAAAATAAGGGTATCTTCGTACTGGTTAAGACATCGAACCCTTCGAGCGGCGAGTTCCAGGACCGCATCGTGGACGGCGGACGCCCGCTCTACGAGATCGTCGGTGAGATGGTCGATAAATGGGGTGCAGAATACATTGGCCGCCACGGTTACAGCGCGGTCGGCGCAGTCGTAGGAGCGACCTATCCCGAGATGGGAGCGGTGCTTCGTAAGATCATGAAGCGTGCGTACATTCTGGTTCCGGGCTACGGCGCACAGGGCGGCACGGCGGCAGATCTGGCTCCGTACTTCAACGAGGACGGACTGGGCGCGATCGTGAATTCCTCCCGCGGCATCATCGCTGCATATAAAGCCGATAAATACAAGGAATTCGGCCCCGAAAACTTCGCTTTAGCATCGAGAAAAGCGACGGAAGATATGATCGCAGATATCGCTGCGCATGTTGACATCGCGAAGTAATTGTGTTACCATGAGTTTGGTACTTGTGTTTCCCGGATGCACGGTTCGGGACCTGACCATAAGGAGGCGAATGTAAAATGAAAAGAGCCGAGTATTGCCCTTTCTGCGGCGAGAAATTCATCATGGAGAACCCGGACGGCACCTACCAGTGCTATAAGTGTAATTCTCTTTTCTCGATCGTTGAGGGTGTTGCAGAGGATAATCGAAGCGACGAAGAAAAAATAAACGATATGTTTGATCTATAAGCAGCCGGTCGTGGCTGCGAGCCAGGGGAACCGGAAATCATAAAACGGTTCCCTTTTTTACAGAGGTGAACATGAGTAATTACGGAATACTTTTTGACTTAGACGGAACGCTTTGGGATTCCGCAGAGCATGTGGCGACGGCCTGGAACGAGGTGTTTGAAACGCATCCCGGGCTTTCACTCAGACTGACCGCGGACGATATCCACAGCGTGATGGGTATGCTGCTTCCGGATATCGCGAAGAAACTGCTGCCCGATATGCCGGATGACGAGCGTACCGAGCTCTTTCAGCGCGCGATGGACAATGAGATCGCTACGTTAGAGCGCCTCGGCGGCGAACTCTACCCGAACCTGACAGAGACTTTGATGAAACTGAGGAAGAACTACAAACTGTACATCGTAAGCAATTGTCAGTGCGGTTACATCGAGTCCTTTCTCAACCACCATAAGATGTGGCAGTTTTTTGACGGAAAGCTCGCTGCGGGTGATACCGGTCTGCCGAAGTGGGATAACATCAAAAAGGTAGTCGAAGATGAGCACCTGACGCGTGCAGTCTATGTCGGCGATATCTACGCGGACTACATGGCAGCGTCCCGCGCCGGCATCCGCTTCATCCATGCTTCCTACGGTTTCGGCACCGTTCCGAAGGGTACCATGACCATCCCTTCGATCGACGCATTGCCCGAGGCAGCAGATGCATTCTTCTTCGGTGAGGAGGAAAAAGTGAAACAAAAGATAACCGCAAAAGTGGTTTCCCAGGTGAAACTGTGCGACGGCATCTACAGCATGGAGATCGAAGCCTTTGGCATCGCTGCTTTCGCGAAGGCCGGCCAGTTCATTTCCGTATATACCAACGACGGCGCGCACCTCTTGCCGCGTCCCATCAGCCTCTGTGAAGTCAACCGATTTGCAGGTACACTGCGGATCGTTTACCGCGTAGCAGGCTATGGAACCGAAGCATTTTCCCACTATAAGGCCGGCGATCCGATCGAAATCTTAGGCCCTCTGGGAAATGGCTTCCCGACCCGGACGGATGGCAAAGCCTTCCTGATCGGCGGCGGTATCGGCATCCCGCCGATGCTCGAGATGGCGAAGAAACTGAGCGCGCAGGGCATGGAGCAGAAAGACATCATCGCTGTGCTCGGCTATCGGGATGTCCTGTTCCTGAACGAGGATTTCGAAACGTATGCGACCGTAGTCATCGCGACAGAAGACGGCAGCGCAGGCACGAAGGGCAATGTCCTCAACGCGATCGAAGCAAACGGCCTGACAGCGGACGTGATCTACGCCTGCGGCCCTACACCTATGCTGCGCGCGATCAAAGCATATGCCGAGAAAAACAACATTACCTGCTATGTCTCCATGGAAGAAAAGATGGCCTGCGGCGTCGGCGCCTGCTTAGGCTGCGTCTGCCAGAGCACGGAAGTGGACCACCACTCGCAGGTACACAATAAGAGAATCTGCAAAGACGGTCCCGTCTTTGATGCGACGGAGGTGGTACTCTGATGAAGACATCCGTAAATATCGCGGGCGTGGAGTTGAAAAACCCCGTGCTCGAAGCCTCCGGAACATTCGGTTCCGGCATGGAATACAGTGAGTTTGTCGACCTGTCCGCACTCGGCGGCGTGGTTACGAAGGGCGTCGCAAATGTACCCTGGCCCGGGAATCCGACTCCCCGTATCGTGGAGACAGCGTCCGGCATGCTGAACGCCATCGGCCTTCAGAACCCCGGCGTGGAAGTGTTCTGCAGACGCGACCTGCAGTTCCTCAAACAGTACGATACAAAGGTGATCGTCAATGTCTGCGGACATACGACGGAAGAATATCTGGCGGTCGTGGATCGCCTGGCGGACGAGCCCGTTGACCTGCTGGAGATCAATATTTCCTGCCCGAATGTCAAAGAGGGCGGCATCGCTTTCGGACAGGATCCGAAGGCGGTCGAAGCGATCACACGTGCGGTGAAGAGCCATGCGAAGCAGCCGGTCATCATGAAGCTCTCGCCGAATGTGACGGACATCACCGTGATGGCACGCGCGGCCGAGGCCGGTGGAGCGGATGCATTGTCCCTGATCAATACCATCACCGGCATGAAGATCGACGTTGAACGCCAGAAGTTCGCTCTGGCAAATAAGACCGGTGGCCTGTCCGGTCCCGCGATCAAACCGGTCGCAGTGCGCATGGTCTACCAGGTCGCACGCAGTGTATCCATTCCGATCATCGGCATGGGAGGCATCGCCTGCGCGGCCGATGCTTTGGAGTTCATTCTGGCGGGCGCGACCGCGGTCAGCGTCGGCACCGCGAATTTCTTTGATCCGTACGCAACGGTGAAGGTCGCAAAGGGTATCGAAGACTACCTGATGCGCCACGGTTGCGAGGATATAAATGAGATCATCGGAAAGCTTGCGAAGGAGGCTTAAGCCGAGGTAAGTACTTGCACTTTCGATGGTTTCTGTGTTAGAATAGGAACGCAAACGACAGACATTTTGTAATTTCACGGAGGTATCCCAAATGGAACGTTACAAGGAAGAGTTTATCGAGTTTATGGTGGACAGCCAGGTATTGCGCTTCGGTGAGTTTATCACGAAGAGCGGACGTAAGTCCCCGTTTTTCATCAACACCGGTTTCTACAACACCGGCGAGCAGCTTCTGCGACTCGGAAAGTACTACGCAAACGCCATCGCGACCGAATTCGGTACCGATTTTGACATCGTTTTCGGCCCGGCTTATAAGGGTATCCCGTTAGCTACGGCCGTTTCCATGGCTCTGTTTTCAGAGTATGGCGCAACGGTTCGATATTCCTCCAACCGTAAGGAGGTTAAGGATCACGGCGACGTCGGCATCCTCCTCGGAAGCCCGATCAAGGACGGCGACCGTGTCATGATGGTCGAGGACGTGACCACATCCGGTAAATCCATCGCCGAGACCATGCCCATCATCAAGGGAGCAGCTCCCGACTGCAAGGTATGCGGTCTGATGGTATCGGTAAACCGCCAGGAGCGCGGTACCGGCGAGAAGAGTTCCTTCGATGAGATTGAAGAGAAGTACGGAATGAAAGTCCGCGCGATCGTCACCATGGATGAGGTGGTCGAGCACCTCTACAACAAGCCTTACAACGGTAAGGTATACATCGATGACAACATGAAGAAAGCGATCGACGAATACTACGCACAGTATGGCGCAAAATAGATAAGCAAGAGAAGGAGAAAACCATGGGAGAGAAATTATATCGTTCATTGACCACGTCCGGTGCCGGAAATATCGCAGTCGGCATCATCATTATCGTTGCCGGTGTGGCAACCGGTGTTGTAGCGATCGTTAACGGAGCGAAGATGCTCATTAACCGCAAAAACATTACATTCTGAGAAGTATCATGAAACAGTTATCCAAAAAACAGAAGAGGATCTTCATTCTTCTGTTTTTGCTGTATCTGGGTTTGGTCGTCTATCTGACCTGTTTCGGGGAACGCATGGCAAATGCTTCGGATGGATCTCCGCGGTATAATCTGAAACCGTTTAAAGAGATCCTGCGTTTCTGGAATAATCGTCATATCGTGGGAAATCGCAGTATGTTCCTGAATATCTTCGGTAATGTGCTTCTGTTCGTGCCGCTCGGCGCGTTCTTATGCGCGGTCCCGAAGAAATCGAACATTTTTATCTGCTTTTTGATCTCGGCTCTGTTCAGTCTGTTTATTGAGACACTTCAGTTTTGTTTCAATCTGGGCAGTTTTGATGTAGATGACCTGATCCTGAATACTGCAGGCGGCCTGCTCGGCTATATTTTGTATTGGATCTTCCGCGCGATCGTGCGCTGGATCCGGTTCGAGAGCCGGACGAAGGCCGGAAACCATAAATAATCATTGAGGGGAGCTTCGCGATCGTGGAGAGCATTCGTATTCCGGACCCGGATCCGGAACTTTTGGAACGGGATATGCTGGCGGACAGCCGGATCATTGAGTTGCTGAAGGAACTCGAAGGGTCCGATCAGCCGGTATATCGTTATTTCCATGCGTTGTTTTCTCTGCTAATGCAGGAGGATCCCGCGAAGTTCTATTACACATTTTCCGAAGGGTACGAGGCATCGTTTGCGAACGCAAATGCGCAACAAAACGAGGATACGATACTTCCCGGAAACTGTGAACAGGCGCTGCGCCTGCTCATGCGTGAATGTGCAGACTGCAATACCTTTGCGGACTGCCGCTCATTTCCGGGCCTTATGGAAGATGCAGAAGACTCTATCTTTTCGTTTGGAGCCGGCCTCATCTATAAAGAACTGGCTCTGGAAGTATGGAGCTACGTCAGCGAAGTGTTGGAAGGAAACCGGGATGCTTACGACCGGATCTCGGGAGAGGTGATCCTCGAAAAGATCGTTTCCATGCATCAGGCTTACGATGCGGCCTACATCGAACACCGCTATGACAGCGTTTTTAAAGCGACACCTGACACCGACCCGGATACGATCGGCTTTCCGTTCGTTTTTGACGGAAGCGAACTGTGGGACTGGTTCTGCGAAGAGCCGGGATCCTTCTATTGTGGGTTGCCGTTTGATCTGCAGGCACATGAACATGTGATGCAGAAGATCGCAGAACACCCCGAGGAGAACCGGTATTCGGACGTGATCGCCTACTTGCTGGAAAATGCGAGCGGCCAGACGGTCGGTTTTAACGGAAATATCGTGAAACTGCCGTTCTTCCTGAAGGCATTGTCCGAGATACGAGAGCTTCCGTTTCGGGTATCTTTCTATGCGGTCGAATATCATCCTGCGCTCTATGCGCAGGGCTTCGGCGGACTCTACACGAAACTGTCGGAGGACTTCTTAAAGCAGCGCCGCGCGGATGCGCAGTTCCTGCAAAAATACCTGCCTGCGGACAGGATCCGTAAGCAGATCGAGACTATCGAGAACCGGCGAAAACAGAGCCTGGAAACTCTGCATATCGTCAAATTATAAACACACGCCCTACGGGGAGGAAAGAGAGGCTGACAAATGGCAAAAGTTGGGATTGTTATGGGAAGTGATTCGGATCTGCCCATCATGAGTAAGGCAGCGGCCATGCTGGAGAAATTCGGGATCGATTACGAGATGACTATCATTTCGGCGCATCGTATGCCTGATATTTTCTTCGATTATGCGAAGACTGCGAAGGATAAAGGCTTCCAGGTCATCATCGCGGGTGCAGGCGGCGCAGCTCATCTGCCCGGTATGTGTGCGGCGATCTTTCCGCTTCCGGTCATCGGCGTGCCCATCCACTCGAAAGCATTGTCCGGTGTGGACTCTTTGTATTCCATCGTTTCCATGCCTTCGGGTATCCCTGTAGCGACCGTAGCAATCGACGGTGCGGCCAATGCGGGCATTCTCGCAGCGAAGATGATCGCGATCAGTGATGAAGCCGTTTACGAGAAGATCGTTGCTTACAAAGACGAGCTGAAAGACGGCGTAGTCGAAAAGAAAGAAAAGATCGAGAAGATCGGTTACAAAGCATATATGGAGCAGATGTGATCCTTAAGGTCACACAACCTACTGAAAGAATAGCGGAGGATTAAACATGGATTACAAGAAATCAGGAGTTGACATCGAGGCCGGATACAAGTCGGTCGAACTCATGAAGGAGCACATTAAGAAGACCATGCGTCCGGAAGTACTGGGCGGTATCGGCGGCTTCTCAGGCGCATTCTCCATGGCAAAGGTGAAAGAGATGGAAGATCCGGTACTTCTGTCCGGAACCGACGGTTGCGGAACGAAGGTGAAGCTTTGCTTCTTGATGGATAAGCATGACACCATCGGTATCGACGCGGTTGCAATGTGCGTGAACGACGTAGCGTGCGCCGGCGGCGAGCCTCTGTTTTTCCTGGATTATATCGCATGCGGTAAGAACTATCCCGAGAAGATCGCGCAGATCGTTAAGGGCGTAGCGGACGGCTGTGTGCAGTCGGATTGCGCACTCGTCGGCGGTGAGACCGCTGAGCATCCCGGTCTTATGCCGGAGGATGAGTACGATCTGGCCGGTTTTGCCGTAGGTCTGGTAGACCGCAAGGACATGATCACGGGTGATTCGATCCTGCCCGGTGACGTTCTCATCGGTATCGCTTCCACAGGTGTTCATTCCAACGGTTTCTCGCTGGTACGTAAGGTATTCGAGATGACGAAGGAGTCCCTGGATACTTATTATGATGAACTCGGTGCTACTCTGGGTGAGACCCTGATCACACCGACCCGCATCTACGTAAAGGCACTGCGCGCCGTAAAGGAGAGCGGTGTTACCATTAAGGGCTGCAGCCACATCACAGGCGGCGGTTTCTACGAAAACATCCCGCGTATGTTGCCGGATGGCGTATGCGCAGAGGTTAAGAAAGACAGCTATCCCGTACTCCCCATCTTCAAGCTCATGCAGAAGAAGGGCGACATCGAAGAGAAGATGATGTACAACACGTTCAACATGGGCCTCGGCATGGTTCTTGCGATCGAGCCGAAGGATGTCGATGCGACATTGAAGGCTCTCGAGAGCACCGGCGAGAAGGCATACGTTGTAGGCCGTGTGATCGCAGGAGAGAAGGGCGTTAAGCTCATCTGATCTTTAGGTGACAGTTTCGAAACAGTATGATCCATCATAAATCTGAACTTATAAGGAGTGCGACCATGTCCGCATCAAAGTTTAAGATCGGCGTTTTGGTGAGCGGCGGCGGAACGAATCTGCAAGCCATCATGGATGCCGTAAAGAACGGAGATATCCCGAATACCGAGATATCGTTCGTGATCAGTAACAACGCAAATGCATACGCGCTTACACGCGCGGAAAATGCCGGCATCCCGGCACGCTGCATTTCCCCGAAGAATTTCACATCGCGTCTGGATTTCGAGAACGCATTGACCGAGGCAGTCGTTTCCTATAACGTCGACCTCGTTGTTGCGGCAGGCTTCCTGGTGATCATCCCGAAGGCCATGATCCGCGCATATAAGGACCGCATCATCAACATCCATCCGTCCCTGATCCCGTCATTCTGCGGAACCGGTTATTACGGACTGAAGGTGCATGAGGCAGTGCTGGCGCGCGGCGTGAAGGTGACCGGAGCGACCGTACATTTTGTGGATGAGGGAACCGATACCGGCCCCATCATCTTCCAGAAGGCAGTCGAAGTCTTACAGGACGACACGCCGAAGAGCCTGCAGCTTCGTGTGATGGAGCAGGCGGAGTGGGTCATTCTGCCGAAGGCGATCGAGTATATTTCCCGCGGCCTGGTTTCGGTCGATCCCGAAACACGGACCGTTAAGATCAAACAGTGAAAACGGAGGAACGTTAAGATGAAGGTATTGATCGTTGGCGGCGGCGGCCGCGAGCATGCGATCGCATGGAAGGTAGCGCAGAGTCCGCGCGTGACGAAGTTATATTGTGCCCCGGGTAATGCGGGTATCGCGAAGATCGCGACCTGCGTGCCGATCGGCGTTATGGAATTTGATAAGATGGTCGCTTTCGCGAAAGAAGAGAAGATCGATTTCGTGATCGTAGGACCGGACGATCCGCTGGTAGGCGGCATCGTAGATAAGTTCGAAGAGGCGAATATCCGCGTATTCGGACCTCGTAAGAATGCAGCGATCCTGGAGGGGTCGAAGGCATTTTCCAAGGATCTGATGAAGAAGTATGGCATCCCGACCGCAGCATACGAGACATTCAACAGTCCCGAGGCGGCTCTGGAGTATGTGAAGACCTGCCCGATCCCGACCGTTCTGAAGGCAGATGGTCTGGCACTCGGTAAGGGCGTTCTGATCTGCAACACCCGTGAAGAGGCGATCGAGGGCGTAAAGACTCTCATGCTGGATCGTCAGTTCGGCAGCGCCGGCGACACCATCGTTGTCGAGGAGTTCATGACCGGCCGTGAGGTTTCCGTTCTGTCCTTCTGCGATGGTAAGACTATCCGCATCATGACGAGCGCACAGGACCACAAGCGCGCGAAGGATGGCGACCAGGGCCTGAATACCGGCGGCATGGGAACATTTTCCCCGAGCCCCTTCTACACCGAAGAGGTCGATAAATTCTGCCGCGAGCACATCTACCAGAAGACCGTGGATGCGATGGCAGCCGAAGGTCGCGAGTTTAAGGGCGTGATCTTCTTCGGCCTGATGCTGACACCTGAGTGCCCGAAGGTTCTCGAGTTCAACGCGCGTTTCGGCGATCCCGAGACACAGGTCGTTCTGCCTCGTATGGAGAACGACATCATGGAAGTATTCGAGGCTTGCGTAGACGGAACCCTCGATAAGATCGAGCTTTCCTTTGCGGACAATGCAGCGGTTTGCGTCGTTCTGGCATCGGACGGTTATCCGGTTTCCTACCAGAAGGGCTTCGAGATCAAAGGCTTGGAGAACTTCGACGGAGCAACAGATAAGTTTGTGTTCCATGCAGGTTCCAAATTCGACGGCGATAAGATCGTGACGAACGGAGGACGTGTCCTCGGCGTGACCGCGATCGGCCCCGATCTGAAGACAGCCCGTGCGAATGCATATGCAGCAACGAAACTCGTTTGCTTCGGAAATAAATACATGCGCAGCGACATCGGTAAAGCGATCGACGAAGCATAAAACAAAACCGCCGGCCGGCACGTAAGTGCCGATCGGCGGTTTTTATCTTAGGGTATATGCCCGATCATTCGTCCATATTGTCGTCGTAAGCCCCGCTCAACTCGATGTCGGGATCATCGCCGAAGAGCGAGCCATCTATGTCAATGTGCGAGCCGCCCTCCATACTGAAGAATTCTTTTCCGACAACGCGCTTCTTATCACGAGCCGTCTCTACCAGTTCGGAGATCAGGTTCTTTACAGCAAGCGGACGCTTGATGTTCTTAAGAACGATCTCGTGGTCGGTATCTGCCTTCGTGCAGATGGTTATAGAACCGGTACCGAAGATCTTCTGCAGAAGATTTCTGCGAAGTTTAAGGTCGATCACACGATAGAGCAGAAGCTCGTCGTATGTGGATGAGAAGAAACCCTTCTCAGTGTAGAGACGATCCTGCGAAACGCGATATCTATCGAAACTAAGCGGGAACCACATATGATGTTTGCGATCTTTCCAAATGATCTCAGGCTCAGCCGCTGTCATGGTAGCTTTTGACATAATCTTATTCTCCTTCCCGATACGCAATGATCACGCTCTGCATATCTCTGTAAATGATTATATCGGAAAATGACGATAAATTCAAGCATTTTCGTCTGAGTTTAAGACAAATACAGGGAAAAAGACCGAAAAAAGTAAGAAAAGACTCTTTACATTTGAGGCAAAATGTAGTAAAACTTATATAGACATTAGCACTCACATGCTAAGAGTGCTAATCCGATAAGGAGATGACATTTATGAATATCAGCAGATTTACACAAAAGTCTACCGAAGCGGTCCAGCAGAGTGAGAAACTGGCGTATAAATACGGGAACCAGCAGATCGAGCAGGAGCACTTTTTACTGGCTTTGCTGCAGCAGGAAGACAGCCTGATCGCGAAACTTTTGGAGAAGATGGCGATCGATCCGAAGCTCTTGCAGCAGCGCGTTGAGGAGATCATTCAGAAGAAGGTAAAGGTATCCGGAGATGTCCAGGTATATTTTTCCGGTCCGTTAAATAAAGTTATCATCAGCGGTGAGGATGAAGCAAAACAGATGGGCGATGACTACACGTCGGTCGAACATCTGTTTTTGGCGCTCATCAAATACAGCGCCGGCGATACCAAGACGCTGTTCCGCGACTTCGGCGTAAACCGTGAAGGTTTCCTGATGGCACTGAAATCCGTACGCGGAAGCCAGAGAGTGACATCCGATAATCCCGAGGCGACCTATGAGTCCCTGGAGAAATACGGAACCGAGCTCGTGGAGAAGGCACGCCAGCAGAAGATGGACCCCGTTATCGGACGTGATGAAGAGATCCGTCGTATCGTGCGTATATTGTCCCGTAAGGCTAAAAATAACCCGTGTCTGATCGGTGAACCGGGTGTCGGTAAGACCGCGGTCATCGAAGGTCTGGCGCAGCGTATCGTACGCGGCGACGTTCCGCAGGCCTTGAAGGATAAGAAGATCTTCTCCCTCGATATGGGCGCACTGGTCGCAGGCGCGAAGTATCGTGGTGAGTTCGAGGAGAGACTGAAGTCCGTACTCGAAGAAGTTAAGAACAGCGATGGCCAGATCATCCTGTTCATCGATGAGTTGCACCTGATCGTAGGCGCAGGTAAGACCGACGGTGCCATGGATGCCAGCAACATGCTGAAGCCCATGCTCGCGCGTGGTGAGCTGCGTTGTATCGGTGCGACGACACTGGATGAGTATCGTCAGTACATCGAGAAGGATCCGGCCCTGGAGCGTCGTTTCCAGCCTGTTCTGGTCGATGAACCTTCCGTTGAGGATACCATTTCCATCCTGCGTGGTCTGAAGGAGCGCTACGAAGTATTCCACGGCGTAAAGATCACAGACGGTGCCCTCGTGGCAGCGGCTACATTGTCCAATCGTTACATTTCCGACCGTTTCCTTCCGGATAAGGCGATCGACCTCGTGGACGAGGCGTGCGCGATGGTAAAGACCGAGCTCGACTCCATGCCGGCAGATCTCGATGAGATCTCCCGTAAGGTCATGCAGATGGAGATCGAAGAGGCGGCTCTGAAGAAAGAGACGGATAAGCTGTCCCGTGAGCGTCTGGCGGAACTGTCCGAAGAACTCACGAAGAAGCGTGAAGAACTGAATATCCAGATGGCGAAGTGGGAAGAGGAGAAGAAGCAACTCGAATCCATTTCCGTCATCCGTGAAGAGATCGATGATATCAATAAGCAGATCCAGGCAGCGATGCAGGAATACAACCTGGAGAAGGCTGCCGAGCTGCAGTACGGCAAACTGCCCGATGCGCAGAAGCGTCTGGCTGCTGCCGAAGTTGCACAGCAGAACCACGATTACTCACTGGTGCATGAGGCCGTGACCGAGGAAGAGATCGGCATCATCGTTTCCCGCTGGACGAATATCCCTGTGACGAAACTGACCGAAAGTGAGCGTAATAAGACCCTGCATCTCGATGAAGAGCTCCATAAGAGAGTCATCGGCCAGGATGATGCCGTTACGAAGGTTTCCGAGTCCATCATCCGTTCCCGTGCAGGTATCAAGGATCCCGGCAAGCCCATCGGTTCCTTCCTGTTTTTGGGACCTACCGGTGTCGGTAAGACGGAGCTTGCGAAGGCTCTGGCCCAGAACCTCTTCGATGACGAGAACAACATGGTGCGTCTCGATATGACCGAGTACATGGAGAAGCACTCCGTATCCCGTCTGATCGGAGCGCCGCCCGGATATGTCGGCTACGAGGAGGGTGGTCAGCTGACCGAGGCTGTCCGCAGAAAGCCGTACTCCGTTATCCTCTTTGATGAGGTCGAGAAGGCCCACGCTGACGTTTTCAATATCCTCTTACAAATCCTCGACGACGGTCGTGTAACCGACTCTCAGGGCCGTACAGTCGATTTTAAGAACACAGTTATCATTCTCACCAGTAACATCGGTTCCCAGTACCTGTTGGACGGCATCGATGAGGATGGCGTTATCAGCGAAGAAGCGAAAGAAATGGTCTACAACGACCTTCGCGAGCACTTCCGTCCGGAATTCCTGAACCGTCTGGATGAGACCATTCTCTTTAAGCCGCTCACAAAGGAGAACATCACCGGTATCATGGATCTCATGCTTGCATCGGTAAATAAGAGACTGGTCGAGAAGCAGCTCGTTATCGAGCTGACACCCGCGGCAAAGCAGTATGTCATCGATGAGGGTTACGATCCCGCTTACGGTGCGCGTCCGCTGAAGAGATTCCTGCAGAAGCATGTCGAGACATTGGCCGCAAAGCTGATCCTCGAAGGCGCATTGTCCATGGGAGATTCGATTCGGATCGATCTGGATGCAGAGAAGGAAGAACTGTTCGCAACAGCAGTCCCTGCGGAAAATGCAGAGGCCGCGAAGGATAACGATCCCGAAGCTACGAAGGAGTAATTATGCAGCAATTTCAATTGCCCTACCACCTGATCGTGGAAGAGGGCGTGTTTTCCCGCGTGGATCAGGTCATGAAGGACTGCATTCCGGACATCAAAAAACGGAAGGCCATCCTGGTCACCGATGCGAACCTGAAGGATATCTTCGCGAATGTCATCCATGATATTCAGAGAGACCTGAAAGACTGCGAACTGTATCTGGTTTCGACCGGATCCTTTGACAGCGCAGTTGAGCTCGCTAAGCATATCTGCGTGGAAAATATAACACTCGTCATCGGTCTGGGCGGCGGTTCCGTCCTGGACCTGGCGAAGTATGCCGCGTTTGTTTCGAAGACACTGTTCCTGTGCCTGCCCACTACGCTGAGTAACGACGGCATCGCGTCGCCCCATGCGGTCCTCGGGACCGAAGGACGGGCGCGTAAGACCTTCGGTTGCGGCATCCCTGCCGCGGTCATCGTGGATGCCAATGTCATCCTGACGGCACCGAAGCACCAGTTGCTGTCCGGTATCGGCGACACCGTGAGTAAATACACGGCGCTTAACGACTGGAAGCTCGCGGCGCAGAAGAAGCAGAGCACGATGGAAGACTTCGCGTATATGATGTCGAAGATGGCGTTCAACTCCATCTGCTATAATGTGAATAAGGACATCTACAGTAAGGATTTCATCAAGATGCTGACGCATGCCCTCGTTATGGGCGGCCTGGCGATGGAGATCGCGGGCAGTTCCCGCCCGTCTTCGGGTTCCGAACATTTGTTCTGCCACGCGCTTGAGGAGTGCTACGCCGACCGCGTATCATTGCCCCATGGAATAGCGGTGGCAGTCGGAAGCTACGGCGCCTGCATCTTCCAGGGACGGAACATCGAGAAGATCACGAAGATGCTGAAGGATTACGAGATCCCTGTATGCCCTTCGAAACTCGGCATTTCCAAAGATGTCTTCATCGGAGCATGGCAGAAGGCGGCCGGCACCCGTGCGGACCGTTACACGATATTAAACGAGACCGATCTTTCCGACGAACGACTCGGAAAGCTCTACGATCAGATGGAGGAAGTATTCGGTGCGTAAAGAAAACCTGCTGCAAGGCATAGATTTCCGCATGGTTTATGAGGGAACATCGGCCGCTTCGACGGAAGTGACCGGCGTGACCGCAAAAATGGATAATCGCCGTATCATACCCGGCGATCTGTACGTTTGCGTCCGCGGCGTGCGCTTTGACTCACATTCAGTGATCTGTGATGTGATCCGGCGCGGCGCGGCGCTCGTCGTTATAGAAGAGGATCAGACCGAGACGGTCCTGAAGAATATCCGTGCGCAGGAGAACGGGGACGCAGGCTTTGCCGCTTCGCTATCCCGTGTGACCATCGTCTCCACGGATAATGTCCGCAAAACGAAGGCGCTTCTGATCGCGAATTACTACGGACATCCGGAGCGAAAGATGAAGATGATCGCCCTGACCGGATCCAAAGGTAAGACGACGACCACGCACATGATCTCCGAGATCCTGAACGCCGCCGGTCACAAGTGCGGCAGCGTCGGCTCCAGCGGCGCCATCGTCGACGGACAGATGGAGGAACTGCCGAATTCGACGCCGGATTCGGACGAACTGTTCCGTATCCTCGACGGCTTCGTGAAAGCGGGCTGCGAGTGCGCGGTCGTGGAGTGTTCCTCCGCCGGCATCATGATGGACCGCATCGCGGGCATCAAGTTTGACTATGCTTTGTTTTTGAATATCGTTGAGGGCGACCATATCAGCCCCATCGAACATAAGAGTTTTGAAGAATATCTGCATTTCAAGAGCATGCTGATGGATGTCGCCAGTCAGCCCATCGTATGTTATGATTCGCAGCATTTGGATGCCTTCCTCGCGGAGATCCGCGGCCGTGGCATCCGTAATACGGTGTTCTTCGGCACGGGTCCGAAGCCCGCGGAGTTTAAGCTGCTGGATGGTGAGCAGGCATTGTTCTACGCGGACAATGCCCACGAGACCTCCGACCGTTTCCGACCCATGGTCCACATGGACGTTTACGAGGAGGGCGCAAAAGAGTCGCCGGCAGCCTCCGTGGATGTGAATTTCCCCGGCCTGTATCAGGTGGGCAATGCGATGGCCGCCATTACGGTCACACGTTTGATGGGCGTCTCTTACGAGACCATTATCGATACGCTCAGCCGCATTCATGTGCCCGGCCGTCTGGATATGGTCTACCAGAGCACGCGTTTCTCCGTTTGCGTGGATTTCGCGCACAACGGTTACAGCACACGCAACCTGCTTGTGTCCCTGCGGCATTTCCTGCCGAAACGTCTGGTCTGCATCTTCTCTGCGGATGGCAATCGTGCATTGTCCCGAAGATTCGAGATGGGAGAGGCCAGCGGAAGACTCGCGGATCTGTCCATCGTTACCTCGGGTCACAACCGCTACGAGACCTTTGAAAACATTTTCCTGACGATCGCCCAGGGACTTAAGCTGACGAAGGGAAACTATGTAGTCATTCCCAACCGAAAGAAAGCGATCCGCTATGCGATCGAACACGTACAGGAAGGCGATCTGATTGCAATCATCGATCTGGGTCAGGAGACCTATCAGGAGATAGGCGGCAAAAAGATCCCTTACAGTGATACCGAATTCGTTAAGAAGGTCATCGCCGAAGTGATCCCTCCGGAGACACTGGAGATGCCGTAAACAGGAGAACTATGAGTACATTTGTCAAATTGATCAAAGAGATCTGCCAGGAGAAAGGGATCACGTGCACCGGTTTTTCCGGGGACTGGGCCTTTCTGCTTTCGAAGGATGATAAAAAGGCATTCATATTCGGCTACCAGTTCGGGCTGGATCTGGCCGCGCAGGCAGCCGTTTGTAAGGATAAGGCGATCGCGGCCGATATGATGGAGCATCTGGGCATCCCTTGCGTTCCACATACCTGCTTTATGTCGCCTGCCCATCCCGAGTACATCTTCGGCGATACCGGTTACTATGCCGATATGGCGGCGCTTTTAAAGAAATATAAAAAGGTCGTTTGCAAGGATAATCAGGGCACCGGAGGCCATCTGGTCTTCGTTGCGGAAACCCAGAAGGAACTTGAGTATGCCGCGCATTGTATCTATGCGGAGGCGCCCTCCATGTGCATTTCCCCTTATGTTCCGATCCGCGACGAGATGCGGTGCATCATGCTCGACGGGAAGGTTCAGGTGGTCTTCCGGAAATGTCGCCCGCAGCTGATCGGCGACGGTGTGCACACCGTGCAGGAACTGCTTTCGATGAAAGTTGCGGAAGATCCCGCATTTGCCGATCGGTTGTTATCCGGCGAGACGGTTTCCTACGATTTCGAGCACGGAGATAAAAAGCATAAGAAGGGCGCATATGTGCCGAAGAAGGACGAGAGCTACGTGCTGTCCTGGAAGCATAATCTGGGTCAGGGAGCAGCGCCGGAGATCTTATATCCGGTTTCTAAAAAGAGCCCTATATCTGACGCGGACGCCGAAGCCGCTGCTAAAGCGGTCGAGCTGGCGCAAAAGGTCACGGATGCATTCAAACTCCGCTTTGTATCCTGCGACGTGATCCGCACCTACGATGACCGCTACATGATCCTCGAGGTCAATAACGGCGTCATGATGGAGAACCTTGCGTCCTATAACGAAGAGTGTTATAAACTCGCTAAGAAGATCTATACAAAGGCCATCGAGAAAAGCATGAGGAATTGATAAAGCTGCGTTGCAGGACCCTTCCTGCGGCGCGGCTTCCTCGTTTACGTGCTTGCATTTTCCGTGTAAAACAAGTATAATAAAATGTAAACTTTCCGCGGAGGTTTTAAACATGCTGAATTTTGAAGAAGAGCTTACGAAGTTTAAACCGAGCCTCGAGTTAAAAGATACCGAGGAGACGATAAAAAATACACCGCTGGTGGATGTTACGGATATATTGGCCAGGATCTTGAAGGATGCATCGGATAAGGAGTAAAACATGCAATGTTTGATATGCGGGGCGAAGCTGTCGAAGCAGGACGTCTGCCTGACATGCGGTACCGATATCCGGTTGTATCGAGAGATCATTCAAACGTCGAACTCCTATTACAATCTGGGATTGGAGCGCGCGAAGCGACGGGATCTGACCGGAGCGCTGACAGCATTGCACCAATGTTTAAATCTGAATAAGAAACACTATGAAGCGCGAAATCTCCTCGGGTTGATCTATTATGAACTCGGCGAGTTGGTTTTCGCTCTGCGTGAGTGGGTCATCAGTAAGAACCTGAACGATAAGGATAATCCTGCCGACGGCTATCTTAAGCAGGTGGAAACGACGCAGAAGGCCCTGTCGGCGAACCTGCACCGATATAATAATGCGCTACATTATCTGGAGGTGGGCAGCCGCGATCTGGCGCTACTGTCGCTGAAACGTATCGTTTCAAAACCGTACAACAATGTTAAGGCATATCAGTTGCTGGCGCTTTTGTACATGCAGGACGGCGCTTACACGAAGGCGGAGCGTCTGCTGAAACGTTGCGCGGCCATCGATTGCGGTGACTCGACGACCATCCGCTATTTAGAGGCGATCAATGAAGCCCGTAAGAACGATACATCATTGTCCGATGTAGTGAAAGGGCGTTTCGCTTCCGAGGAGGATGGAGTTATAACCCCGGCATCTGCGATCCGGGAATACAGTTCTTATGTTGTTTACGCGATGTATATCGCGATCGGTTTTCTGCTTGGAGCCTTACTCATCTATTTCATCGTCGTGCCTTCGGTACGAAGGATCGAGCAGGGTGAGGCGCGAGCCATGCTGACCGACAGTCTCACGCAGGTCTCGAACCTGCGAACGGAGATCATGCGGTTGCAGACCGATAATTCGAACCTGCAGGATGAGGTCGACCGTTTGCAAAGAAGCGTGAATGAGCGCGACAGCGCCGCTTCAACGGCGACGGAAACGATCGCCGGTCTGCGGGAGCAGCTGACCTCGTATCAGACCTTGATCGGTGTCATGAAGATGTACGTCGATGAGGATTACCTGAAGGCGATGAATGCTTATCTGGATCTCGACTCGCAATCCGAAGATAAGTTTTACGCTGAGGCATATCGTGCGATCAAGGATGATATGCACGAGACGATGTGGTACCGTTTGTATTACGCAGGCCTGCGTTATCGTGACCAGTTGGATTACGAACGTGCCATCGAGTATCTGTCACAGGCAAATACTCTTCAGCCGACATCCGAGCCGGTGCTGTATTACCTGGCGTTGTGTTATGAGTCGGTCAATAATATCACTGCCATGACAAACTGCCTGAACCAGTTGATCGCTCTCGACCCCGAGAGCCAGTGGTCGGCACAGGCTTATACGAAGTTGCAAGCTTACCGCGGCAGATGATCGCCGCGCGTGACCTGAAACAAAGAAGGGAGGTCTTTCTTTGCGTAAAGTAGTCCGTTTCCTATGTTTGCTTATATTACTGCCCGGTACATGCGCCTGTAACGGCGGACATGTTTCTGAAACCGAGCCGGATACACAGGAGATCTATAGTACGGCTGCTTCTTCAGAGGGACCTTCTTTTTCTGCGCCCGGTGATACGGAGAATAAAACGGAAGCCTTAACTACAGTTCCTTTGAAAGAAGAGATCACAACGGAAATATCCACTACGGAGGAACCGACTACAGAGGCGCCGCGTGAATTGACCGTGTCTTATGTCGGGCCGCAGCGCTACGAAATGGATCGTGTGGCGATCAATGATTTCCGGATCTGCGTTATGCAGAATGGAGAAGTCCTCGAAGAGAATCCCCAGGGCTGGTCTGCGGATCTGTCGCCTCTTTTGACAGCGGGAGAGAATACATATCGGATCGCGTATGAGGATATGGCATGCGAGGTCACGGTGACCGCTCTTCCCGGCATGGCGGATGGAAGCACGATCTGTGGTCCCGGAGAAGCATCCACTAAGAAGATCTCCGGACAGAAAGTGCTGGTCTCGTCACTGGGATTCCTTTCAAAAGCATATGCCCCGGAGAAGACGGATCCGTTTACGATCATGGCGCTGTCGGAACACGAACTGACGCATAAGGATCGAACCGCTCTGTTTGTGCGGGAGATCCTCGGACGCTATGACATCCGCCTTCCTTACGAAACGGAGCAGATCGAGACCTATGGTATCGAGGTCCCCAGGGAGCAGGTGAAGGTAGGCGATGTGGTCTGCTTTACCGATATGCAGGCCGACGGAGACGCGGAAGAGAGGCTTCTCGGCATTTACGTGGGCGGAGATTTCGTTCTCTCCCTGAACACGGAGGATAAAGCGGATTTTTACTGGATGCATGATACGACATGCAGGCGTTTGTATGACAACACCTGCGATCTGTCCGGCGAGGAGAGTTTCGTCTACGTGATCGATGCATTTAAGAAGCAGAAGATCTACGGGGAATGGGTGACTTCTTACGTGGATGATGTCCCTTACATGATCGGACGGATCCGGAATTTCTTCTTTACCGTGGATCTGAATTCCTGCGTGGACGGGTATTATCCTACCTATTTTTGCTATGATGACTTCCGGCTTCCCGAAGAGTTCGTGGAGCAGTGGAAGAAACAATATTTGAAAAAGAATGCACTGTGTGAGGTCATGAAGAACGGAGAGTACATCCGCTTCGACGCCGCAGGGAATTATCATTTTAAGGTCGATTGCGACCGGGAGACATGGAAGAGTCTGACGCCGGGGGTTTATGGCGAGTACTGGAATATGGACTGGTCCTTCCTGATGGGGTAAATCGTGAATATTAAACATAAGATCGGTTCCGAGAGAGTGGATATGCTCGAAGGAGCCTTATTACCGAATATCATAAAGTTTGCGGTCCCGCTGATGCTTTCGAGCATCCTGCAGCTTTTGTTCAACGCGGCGGACATCGTGGTCGTCGGACAGTATGCCGGCGACTCGTCGTTGGGCGCGGTCGGCTGTACGGGATCGCTCATCAACCTGCTAACCAATCTGTTCGTCGGGCTCTCCGTGGGTACCGGCGTTTTGGTCGCGCGCTATTATGCTTCTAAGCAAAATGAGAAACTGAAGGACACGATCCATACCTCCTTGAGTATCGCCGTGATCTCCGGATTCATTTTGATGATCGTCGGCATAAGTTTCGTCCGTCCGATCCTGATCCTGATGAATGCGAAGGGAGAGATCCTGGATAAGGCGGTCATCTACCTGACGGTCTATTTCCTCGGCATGCCCTCGATGATGGTCTACAACTTCGGAAGTTCGATCCTGCGTGCGGTCGGTGACACACGGCGTCCGCTGATCTACCTGACGATCGCCGGTGCGCTGAACGTGGTACTGAATCTGATCTTCGTCATCGTCTTTCAGATGGATGTGGCAGGCGTAGCGCTTGCGACCATTCTGTCGCAGACATTGTCCGCAGTCTTAGTCGTACGGTGCCTGATGAGAGAGAAGGGCGAACTGCACTTTGATCTGCGCCATCCGTACCTCAAGCGGCACATCCTGAAGCGTGTCGCGCGGATCGGCCTGCCTGCCGGTTTCCAGGGCGTGATCTTCTCCCTGGCAAACTTAGTCATCCAGTCTTCGGTCAATGAACTCGGGGACATGGTCATCGAAGGAAACTCGATCGCGATGAATATCGAAGGCTTCGTCTATGTCTCGATGAATGCCTTCCATCAGGTGTCCATTTCATTTACCAGCCAGAACCTCGGCGCGGGGAATAAGCACAGGGTACGTCCCATCTTTTGGAAGACGGAAGCCTGCGTGATCGTGGTAGGTACCGTTTTGGGATATCTGGCACTTTTCTTCGGACGGCCTCTTTTGGGTATCTATTCGGGGAATCCCGAGATCATCGATGCAGGCATGGTGCGTCTGTGGATGATCATGACGACCTACATGCTCTGCGGTATGATGGACGTCTGCGTCGGCTCGATCCGCGGTATGGGCTATTCAGTCATGCCGACCATAGTATCGCTGATCGGCGCTTGTTTCATGCGTCTGATCTGGCTCTGGACGGTATTCCGGATCCCGCAATTCCACAACGCGAGCATGATCTACATCACCTATCCGATCTCGTGGGCGCTCACCTTCAGCGTCCATCTGATCTGCTTCCTCGTGCTCAGCAGAAAATTCACGGAAAACAGGTCAAAAAATGCTTGACATACCGGGGGCAATGTGTTAACATAACGTAAGTCATCTTTGAGATGACCCGGTAACATACCGAAAAAACATATGGTTGCTTCTGTAGCGCAGCTGGTAGCGCGTCGCATTCGTAATGCGCAGGTCGGGGGTTCGAGTCCCCCCAGGAGCTTAATGATAGTAGCGATGGAGAGTTCTCGTCGCTACTATCTTACGTTTTAGAGGTATTTGTCGGAGCCGTACATCATATAGAGGAATGTCCGCGTGGGACGGAAATTTGCTTTTTCACGGTGGACATCGGAATGGAGGACATTATGAAGAGATTGGACAAGAAATTAAAAGTCGGCGTTTTGGGCGCAACAGGTATGGTAGGACAGCGTTTTATCTCCATCCTGGCAGAGCATCCCTGGTTTGAGGTCGTTGCTGTAGCAGCGAGCCCTCGTTCCGCCGGTAAGACATATGAGGAAGCTGTCGGCGATCGTTGGAAGATGGATACCCCGATGCCGGAGGCAGTTAAGAAGCTGGTCGTTTTGAACGTAGATGAAGTTGAGAAGGTTGCTTCTCAGGTGGATATGGTATTCAGCGCATACGAAGGTACGAAGGAAGCCATCGCCGCAGCCGAAGAGGCTTACGCGAAGACCGAGACTCCCGTCGTTTCCAACAACAGCGCACATCGTTGGACACCGGATGTTCCTATGGTAGTTCCGGAGATCAACCCCGAGCACTTCGACGTGATCGATGCACAGAAGAAGCGTCTGGGTACGAAGTATGGTTTCATCGCTGTTAAGCCGAACTGCTCCATCCAGAGCTATGCTCCGGTCCTTACTGCTTGGAAAGAGTTCGAGCCCTACGAAGTTGTTGCTACAACTTATCAGGCGATCTCCGGCGCAGGTAAGACTTTCAAAGACTGGCCCGAGATGGTGGGTAATATCATCCCGTACATCGGCGGTGAGGAAGAGAAGAGCGAGAAGGAGCCTCTGCGTCTGTGGGGCGAAGTTAAGGATGGCGTGATCGTTCCGGCTACCAGCCCTGTGATCACCTGCCAGTGCATCCGCGTTCCGGTCCTGAATGGTCATACTGCAGCAGTCTTCGTTAAGTTTAAGAAGAAAGTAACGAAGGAGCAGCTCATCGAGAAGCTTCTCGCATTTTCCGGCGAGCCGCAGAAACTCGAACTGCCCAGCGCTCCGAAGCAGTTCATCCAGTACCTGGAAGAGGATAACCGTCCGCAGGTCGCTCTGGACGTAGATTACGAGAACGGTATGGGCGTAAGTGTCGGCCGTCTTCGTGAAGATACGGTCTATGACTGGAAGTTCGTCGGCCTGTCCCATAATACATTAAGAGGCGCTGCAGGTGGTGCGGTACTCTGCGCAGAAATGCTTGTCGCAAAGAACTATATTTGTGCGAAAAGTGAAAGAAAAAAGTAATAAACATGCCCGCGTAGTCTGATATAATACACTTGCGGGTAGAAAAAACGGATGTTTTTACGATATCGTTTTCTAAAAGCGGAAACCGGTCCTTCGGATTTCGCTTTTAGTGTATAAAAAGATAACGGATCGCGAAGACAGACGAAATAGGAAATCTGCCGCGGGGAAGGAGGGAGCTTCATGGATACGGTATATACGATATGCTTAGTAGTAGGTTTTGCGATACCGTTGATCACGCTGCTTCTTGGCGGAATATTTGATGCTTCCGTGGACACAGACGGAGACGGACCGGATGTAGGTTTCGATTTCGATATCGATATCGGTGATATCTCGATCTCGCTTTTGCCGGCTTCACTCCACAGCATCTGTGTAGGCCTTATGTTATTCGGTGCCATGGGTAAGATCCTGGGCGACTCCATGAAAACATGGATGGTCGTGCTTATCGGTGTCGGTGTCGGATATCTCGGTGCGGTGATCATTCAGAGTTTTATCCGCACATTACGTAAGGTGGAACATACCACAGTAAACCGCGAAGATCTGGTAGGCTGTGATGGCCATGTGGTCAATACGATCATAGCCGGCGGTTTCGGTTCGGTCAGTGTGACGACATTTGACGGCATCACGACGAACTATCCCGCTAAGGCCGATAACCCTACGCAAGTGATCCGTCAAGGATCGACCGTGACCATCGTTCGTATCGAAAAGAACGAGGTCATCGTCCGCCCGAAAGACATGGCGGAGAAATATCGCCTTGGGGACGAATAAAGACGTTCCCTTAATCACGAATGATCCGATGGAGTATCGGAGATTATAAACAGGAGGAATAAAATGTTAACATTAACAGGTTTTGAGATCCCGAAGTCGGTGATCATCGGTGTGATCGTTGCGGTTGGCATCATCTTGATCCTTTCCGTCATCTTCTCTATGTGGAGAAAAGTTCCGCAGGATAAGGCGGCAGTTGTAACCGGTCTTAAAAAGCGTATCATCACCGGTGGCGGTGGTCTGGTCATCCCCGTTCTTGAGCGTGTGGATACCATTTCCCTCGGTAACATCCAGTTGGACGTTACCACAGATGAGAGTATGTCATCCCAGGGCGTTCCGATCGCCGTTGTAGGTACCGCGGTTATTAAGGTTAAGAACGAAGCTCAGGCGATCTTCAATGCGATCGAGCAGTTCACCGGAAGAAATGAGAACGAGATCGAGCGTTCCATTCGTGACACCGCTACAAACGTACTTGAAGGTAAACTTCGTGAGATCGTTTCCACGATGACCGTAGAAGAGATCTACCGTGATCGTGAAACATTTTCCGCTAAGGTTCAGGAAGTAGTTGGTACCGAGCTCATGGAAATGGGTCTCGAGGTAAAGGTATTTACCATTAAGGATATCAACGACTCCAACGGATATATCCAGGCACTCGGTGTTAAGCAGATCGTTGAGAAGAAGAAAGATGCTGAGATCGCAAAGGCTGAGGCGAACCGCGAAGCTCAGATAGAGACTTCTAAGGCGAGAAGAGCCGGTGAGCAGGCCAGATTGCAGGCTGAGACCGAGATCAGTGAAGCTGCTAAGGCGAAAGCCGTTCAGGAAGCTGCTTACATGCAGGAGCAGCAGGCAGCAAAGGCAAAGGCAGACTCCGCGTACGATATTCAGAAGAATATCACCGAGAAGGAAGTCGTTGCTGCAGCTCTCGACGTAGAACTCATGCGTCAGGAGCGTCAGAAAGACATCGAAGCTGCTCAGGTGCAGATCCAGATCGCAAAAGAGCAGAAGAATATCGAACTTGCCGCTAAGCAGGCTGAGCGCAAGAAGGAAAGCCTTCGTGCAGAAGTTGTAGAGCCCGCTCTTGCGGATAAGGAAAAGGCACAGACCATCGCAGATGCCGAGAAGTATCGTAAGATCGCTGAGGCAGAAGCAGAGGCTGAGGCTCGTAAGAAATTTGCAGCTGCTGAGGCAGAAGCTAAGCGTATTAAGGCTCTGGCAGATGCTGAGGCTATTAAGACGACCGGTCAGGCAGAAGCAGACGTTATCAGCCAGCGTGGTATGGCAGAAGCTGCAGCGATCCGTGCAAAAGGTATCGCAGAAGCAGAGGCTATGTCTAAGAAGGCTATGGCATATCAGCAGTACACCGGCGCAGCTGTTGCCGAGATGCTCATCCGTGTTCTTCCGGATGTTGCAGGTAAGATCGCTGAACCTCTGAGCCAGATCGATAAGATCATGATCATGGACAGCGGCAGCGGCAATGGTGTTACAAGCGTTGCGGGCAATGTTACCGGCGTTATGGCGCAGGTATTCGAGTCCATGAAGGAAGTTACCGGCGTTGACCTTGCAGACCTCGTAAAGGCGAAGGGCTACGACGCTCAGGTAAACCGCAACGTGACGATCAATGCTTCTCCGGAGATGGTAAATGCAGTTAAGGCAGCTACCACCGTTGAGAAGGTAACCATTGATCCGACTACGGATGTTGAGTAATCAGTTAACTATCGTAAATCGATTTTGAAAAAACACATCCGCGAACTCGTTCGTGGATGTGTTTTTCATTGAAGGACGCGAAATGAGTTTGAAGAAGGCATGCTGGATTGATCGTTGTTATAAGAGTTATAAAAGGAGGATGACATGACTTTTAAGAAAGCATATATCATAGATAAAGTGTTTGAGGTTCTTACGCTTCTTTTGTTAGGCCATGTATTGATCTTGGATATACTTTTAAAGAGCGTTTCATTCGGCAAAGGTTACATGCTTTTTGTAGCGATCTTCTCAGTCGTCTTAATGTTCGGCCAGATATTTATTACACATCATTTCTTCAAAGCCTGTCCATACTGCGGAAAAGAATTGACATACAAATCTAATAGCAGGGGAGGTTCGAAGGCTTGCAATCCCTGGAAGGGCTGCCCGCATTGCGGCCATGAGCTGGACTGATAAGTGCATTACAAATAAAGTGCGTTGCAAAAAAGGAGGGGCTTCAATGTTTGCTAAGGTGTTGTTTATTATTGAGTGGGCAGTAATGAGGATCGGGCTGACATTGGTTGCCTTGATCATGATCCTTATGACTACAGCTGATGATAGGGACTATCGGATCACTTTTCTTGCTGTTTTGATGGCCATCGGCATTCTATATCGTTTTATCATTTACTTGTTTTACAGGTGTCCACACTGCCAGGAGAAAATGTATACGACAGGTAGTAAACTATATTATCATCTGGGAAATCCCTGGAAGGGGTGTCCTTGTTGCGGACGGAAACTCGACTGATCGGAAGTTTTTTCGGTATTTTCGTAAAAATTTTCGTTTGGGTATTGATTTTACGAAAAAAGTGTGCTAAACTTCGTTACAGTTGTTACAGTGAGTATGTTAAGTGGGCTGCAAAGCCCACTTTTCTATTTGCCAAAACAGCCCAAAGAGCATTTGTTTATCAGATCACAAAAAGAGGGATTTCAAATGAAAAAATCCGAAGACATCGTTGCATTGGCCGAAGAGCTGGTAGCCCCGGTCATTGCCGAGAACCGTTTTGAACTGGTGGACGTCGAATATGTGAAGGAAGCCGGGAACTACTACCTGCGCTACTACATCGACAAAGAAGGCGGCATAACCATCGACGATTGTGAAACGGTCAGCCGCTATGTCAGCGACAAACTCGACGAGACGGATCCGATCGAGGATAATTACATCCTGGAAGTGAGTTCGCCCGGCCTGGGTCGTCCGCTGGTAAAACCGAAGGACTTCGCACGTAACATCGGCAAAGATGTAGAGATCAAACTCTATAAGCCCGTTCCGGTCGATGAGAGCGCCGAAGAGGCAGATCCGAAAGCGAAGAAAAAAGCGGCACAGAAGACGAAAGACTTTACGGGAACCCTGGTCTCTTATGATGATGAGACCGTGACCATAGCGCTCACCGAAACAAAAGAGCGCACGTTTCAGAGAAAAGAGATCGCGCTGATCCGTCAGGCGATAGATTTTTAACTGCGAATTTGCACAGCACAGATAGGAGGATATTTACAAAATGAGAAAGGCTGCAAAGGATACCAAAGAAAACAAGGACAGCAGAGAGTTGATCGAAGCTCTCGAGCAACTGGAGAAAGAGAAAGGCTTTAAGAAAGAAGTCATCCTGGACGCAGTTGAGCAGTCCCTGCTCGGCGTTTGCCGTAAGAATTTCGGCAAGGCGGACAATGTTTTCGTAACGATCGACCGCGAGACCGGCGAGCTTCGTGTGTGGGTAGAGAAGACGGTCGTTGAGACTGTGACCGACCCGACCTGCGAGATCTCGCTCGAGGCCGCAAAGGAGAAGGATCCCGGCGTTGAGCTCGGCGATACTTTCCGCGACCAGAAGGAGTCGAAGAACTTCAGTCGTATCGTTGCCGGCGAAGCTAAGAATGTCATCATCCAGAAGCTTCGTGAGGAAGAGAGAAAGAACCTTTTCGAGATGTACTACGAGAAGGAGAAGGATCTCATCACCGGTATCGTTCAGCACTATGTGAAAGATAAAGAGGATGTCAACATCAATCTCGGTAAGATCGAGACAAACCTGAAGGCATCCGAGATCCCGAAGGGTGAGGTTTATCGCCCGGGTCAGAGAATCAAGCTTTATGTCGTTGAAGTTAAGGACGCATCCCGTGGACCGCGTGTAACGGTTTCCCGTTCCCATCCGGAACTCGTTAAGCGTCTTTTCGAGAACGAAGTGACCGAGATCCGTGACGGCATCGTCGAGATCAAGGCGATCAGCCGTGAGGCAGGTTCCCGTACGAAGATGGCAGTTTGGTCGAACGACCCGAACGTAGATCCGATCGGCGCATGCATCGGTATGAAGCGTGCACGTATCGACGCTGTGGTAAATGAACTTAACGGCGAGAAGATCGATATCATCAACTGGAACGAGAACCCCGCGCTGCTCATCGAGAACGCCCTGAGCCCTGCAAAGGTCATCGGTGTTTGGGCAGATGAGGAAGAGCGTGACGCCATCGTCATCGTTCCGGATTACCAGCTCTCATTGGCCATCGGTAAGGAAGGCCAGAACGCCCGTCTCGCTGCGAGACTGACCGGTTACAAGATCGACATCAAGTCCGAGACCCAGGCGAAGGAAAGCGGCCTGTTCGAAGAACTCGGCTACGACGGCGAGGAGTACGAGGGCTACAGCGAATTCGAAGAAGGCGAAGAAGGCGCTGAAGAGTATTACGAAGATGAGGATTATGAGGAGGCTGAAGAGGCTTCTGAGGAGACCTCCGAAAACGAAGAGGAATGATCCTTGCAGATCATAAAGAGGTGAGAAAGCATTCGTGACAAAACAAACTGTTAAGAAAGTCCCGTTGCGCGTTTGTGTGGGCTGCGGGGAAATGAAACCGAAAAAGGAAATGATACGAGTGGTGCTGACGCCGGAAGGAGAGATCGTTCTGGACGTGACCGGTAAGAAAAACGGACGCGGCGCATACATATGCAAGAATCCGGAATGCCTGAAGGCAGCCCATAAGAATAAAGGCTTAAACCGCTCGCTGAAGACGAACATTTCCGAAGAGATCTTCTCGGTTTTGGAAAAGGAGATGGATACGCTTGGATAAAAAGATATTGTCGATGCTCGGCATCGCGAAGAAGGCCGGAAAGGTCGCGTCGGGAGAGTTCCTCTGTGAGGAAGCGATCCGAAGCGGTAAGGCAAAGGTCGTCATCGTGTCCGAAGAAGCGTCCGATAACACGAAGAAGCGGTTCCGCGATAAAACGACTTATTATCAGGTACCTCTTTATGAGCGATTTGACATGGAAACACTTGGAAAAGCGATCGGGAGTGAAACGCGTGCGGTCATTAGCGTAAATGATGCAGGCATTGCCCGTACGATCATCAAATATTTCACAAACGATAAGCAGTAACGGAGGAGTTATATGGCAGAGATCAACGATAAGGATAAAAAAGAGATAAAGAAAGCGCCGGCAGCCGAGGAAGCGAAGGCAGCTCCCCAGACGGAGGAGGGCGCGAAGAAAAAGCGCTATGCTACGGTCGTTCGTCCGCAGCACAGCACGACGAAATATGCTACAGTCGTTCGCCCGCAGAACATGAAGTCGGATGTTGCGAAGAGCACCCGTCCGACCGCTAAGAAGGTAGCGGAGAAGGTCGAAGAGCCCGTAAAAGCACCGAAGGCAGCACCCGTTGCTGAGCCGGTCGTTACGGAGGTTAAGCCCGAGAAGCCCGCTGTTAAGGCGAAGACAGAGGCAGTTGCAGCGCCCGTTGCTGAAGCACCGGTTGTTGCTACGGAGCCTGTAGCTACTGAGCCGAAGGAGACGAAACCGGCGAAAGAGAAGAAAGAAGCGAAGGAGGCAGCTCAGCCTGCAAAGACCGGTGAGCTGGCCAATGAGATCCGCAGCGCGGACCAGGTCATCGTAGCGAAGATCGAGATCCCGGTCGAGGCTCCGAAGACGAAGGTCGTACGTCCGGCTCGTGGTGAGCAGAGACCTCAGCGTGGAGATGCTCGTCCCAGACAGGAAGGCGGTACGTTCCGCAGAGAAGGTCAGGGTCGTCCTGCAGGTCAGGGCCAGGGACAGCGCCCCGGCGGTTTCTCCGGTCAGGGTCGTCCGGAAGGTTCCTTCGACCGTAACGGTGCACGTAGAGGCCCCGGAACAGGAGCTCCCGGTCAGGGCGGTCGTCCGCAGGGAAATCGTTTCGGCCAGGGCGGCCAGGGCGGTCGTCCCGATTACCGCAGCGCAGGCTTCGGTAAGGACGAAGGCTTCAACAAGGATAAGGATGCCGATTACGAGAATAACAACAACCGCAAGCCCGCAGCCCGCAAGAGCTCATCTAGTTCGGGCGGCATGGGATTCGGTCAGACGAAGACCGAGATGCGCGGCGGAAAGGCTACGAATAAGAAAGAGCGTGAGACGCGCGAGAAGAGTAAGCAGTACGGTACCGGAATCCGTAAAGAGGAGAATATCAAGAACCTCAGCAAGATGAAGGGCGCTGCTCCGAAGAAGCCGGAACACGAGAAAGAAGAAGAGAAGATCAAGTCGATCCTGGTCGGCGATTCCATCACCGTCAGCGATCTGGCTGAGAAGATGAAGATCCAGCCGGCAGCCTTGATCAAGAAGATGTTCTTAAAGGGTAAGATCTACACGATCAACAGCGACCTGACATTCGAGCAGGCTGAAGAGATCGCGATCGATTACGAGATCCTTTGCGAACATGAAGAGAAAGTCGACATCATCGAAGAGATGCTGCGCGATACCGAGGATCCGGCGGATACGCTGGTTACACGCCCTCCGGTAGTCTGCGTTATGGGTCACGTCGACCATGGTAAGACTTCCCTTTTGGACTGCATCCGTGATACGAACGTCATTGCCCGCGAGGCAGGCGGTATCACCCAGCATATCGGTGCGTACATGGTAGGTATCAACAACCGTATGATCACCTTCCTGGATACGCCCGGACACGAAGCGTTCACTGCTATGCGTATGCGCGGCGCGAAGTCTACGGATATCGCGATCCTCGTAGTAGCGGCCGATGACGGTGTTATGCCCCAGACCATCGAGGCGATCAACCACGCGAAGGCTGCAGGCGTTGAGATCATCGTTGCGATCAATAAGATCGATAAGCCCAGCGCTAACATCGAGCGCGTTAAGCAGGAGCTTAGTGAATATGAATTGGTTCCCGAGGATTGGGGCGGCAGCACCATCTTCGTGCCGGTTTCCGCAAAGACCGGCCAGGGCATCGACGAACTGTTGGAGATGATCCTCCTCGTTGCCGATGTGAAGGAACTGAAGGCGAACCCGAACCGTAACGTTCGTGGTCTCGTTATCGAAGCAAAACTGGATAAAGGTAAGGGCCCTGTTGCGACCATTCTGGTCCAGAAGGGTACCCTGCATGTCGGCGACAACATCACCGTCGGTTCCTGCTATGGTAAGGTCCGCGCGATGATGGATGAAAAGGGCCGCAAGATCGAGGCGGCTACGCCTTCGACCCCGGTCGAGATCCTCGGTCTGAACGACGTGCCGAACGCGGGTGAGATCGTGATCTCCACCACCACCGATAAAGAAGCAAGACATTTTGCCGAGACATTCATCGCCCAGAATAAGGTGAAACTGCTCGACAACACGAAGATGCAGCTGACCCTCGACGGTCTGTATTCGCAGATCCAGGCGGGCAATGTTAAGGAACTCAACCTCATCATCAAGGCGGACGTTCAGGGTTCCGTTGAGGCCGTTAAGCAGTCCCTTATGAAGCTGTCTAATGAGGAAGTTGTGGTAAAGGTCATCCACAGCGGTGTCGGTGCCATCAACGAATCCGACGTTTCCCTGGCTTCCGCATCGAACGCGATCATCATCGGTTTCAACGTTCGTCCGGATGTCATGGCGAAGTCCGTTGCCGACCGCGAGAAAGTCGACATCAAGCTGTACAGCATTATCTACCAGGCGATCGCAGACGTGGAAGCTGCCATGAAGGGTATGCTCGAGCCGATCTACGAGGAGAAGGTCATCGGCCACGGCGAGATCCGTGCGCTGTTCAAGGCTTCCGGCATCGGCGTGATCGCAGGTTCGTATGTAAAGAGCGGTTCGTTCACACGTGGCTGCAAGATCCGCATTTTCCGCGGAGACGAGAAGATCTACGAGGGCGAGCTGGCATCCCTGAAGCGTATGAAGGACGACGTAAAGGAAGTCAAGGAAGGCTTCGAATGCGGTATGGTATTTGAGAAGTTTAACGATGTGGCAGTCGAGGATACGATCGAAGGCTACATCATGGTAGAAGTACCGAGATAGTAATCCAAAACGGGCTTTCGCGTAAGGCGAAAGCCTGCTTTGCAAAGCGCGATGCTTTGCGGAAAGAGAGAGACATTTGAGAAGAAACAGTAATAAAGCTACCCGGATCAACGGGGAAGTGATGAAAGAACTGAGCAATATCATCCGCAGTGAGATCAAAGATCCGCGCATCAGCCCGATGACGAGCGTGACCGCGGTCGAGGTCACTCCGGACCTGAAATATTGCAAGGCGTACATCAGCGTGCTCGGGGACGAGAATGCGCTGAAGGAGACGATGGCAGGCTTAAAGAGTGCTGCGCCCTTCGTGCGCACCCGCCTGGCTCATACGGTGAACCTCCGCAACACGCCGGAGATCCGATTCATTGCGGACACATCGATCGCTTACGGCGTAACGATGTCCCATAAGATCGAAGAGGTCATGGCGCAGATGCCCGACCGCTCCGACGAGGAAGAGACTGCTTTCGATGAAGAGTGATATGGAATATCAGGGTATCATCAACATTTACAAAGAAAAGGGCTTTACCTCCCACGATGTCGTCGCGAAGATGCGCGGCATCCTGCATACGCGCAAGATCGGCCACACCGGGACGCTGGATCCGGATGCGGTCGGCGTTTTGCCTGTCTGCGTTGGGGAAGCGACGAAGCTCTGCGAGTTTCTGACGGACCATGATAAGGTCTACGAGGCTGTGATGCGTCTGGGCATCGTGACCGACACCCAGGACATGACGGGCAGTGTTTTGCGTCAAACCGACGAGAGTACCTGCCTGGAACTGTCGGATGACGCGGTCAATGCCGCCTGTATGGCGTTTACAGGCCCGTACGCGCAGATTCCGCCGATGTACAGTGCCTTAAAGGTCAATGGGCAAAAACTCGTGGATCTGGCCCGTAAGGGCATCGAAGTGGAACGCCAGGCGCGTCCTGTCACGATCTACAAACTGGATGTTTTGGAGCGGGACGGTGTGCTGGTGAAGCTTCGCGTGCATTGCTCGAAAGGAACTTATATCCGGACTCTGATCCACGATATCGGCGAGAAGCTCGGTGTCGGCGCCTGCATGCAGTCGCTGACGCGTGTTCGTGTTGCGCAGTTTACCATGGATAATGCAGTGACTCTGAAAGAGCTGGAGGAGGCAGTAGCTTCCGAAGCAGGAGCGGAGCATTTGTTTTTGACCGTGGAGCACTTCTACGACGGGCATGCGGCGTACCGTATCCTGCCGGAGTTTGCACGCTTTTTGGAGAACGGTAACGTCATTGCGGCGGATCGCATGGAATGCATTCGTCCGGGAGACGAAGATCCCGTGCTTTTATATGATACAAACGGTCGCTTTTGTGCGACCTATCGTGCGGATACATCGAAGACGGATGGGGAGGTCATTTACCGTCCCGTAAAGATCTTCCATGTCCGCATGGAAGATAGCAAGAGGTAATCAATGGAGATCATCGAAGGAAAGAAAACGCAGGTGCTGCCGGCGGCGGAGACCGTAGTGACGGTCGGTAAGTTTGACGGCCTGCATCTGGGACATCAAAAGATATTCCGGACATTGCTGGAAGAAAAAAAGAATACCGGGCGCCCTGCCGTTGTCTTTACGTTTTCGAGTTCTCCGTATGAGAAGCTCGGGAACGGACGGCAGAAGCGGATCATATCCGAGACGCAGAAGCGCCGTCGCCTGGAGGATATGGGCATCGACTATCTGGTGGAGTGTCCGTTCTCCGATAAGATCATGAAGATGTCGCCACAGGAGTTTGTGGATGAATTCATGCTGCGCAGGATGCACGCGAAAGCAGTCTGCGTGGGCAATGATTTCCGGTTTGGCTACCACCGTGCCGGCGATCCGGATTTCCTTCGCGCCTACGGCGAGGAGAAAGACTTCACCGTTCAGGTGTTGGATAAAGAGTATTACAACGACGAGGCGATCAGCAGCACGCGCATCCGCGAATGCCTGTTAAAAGGGCGGATCGAAGAGGCAAATACGATGCTGGGCTATCGCTACAGTTTCATCGGCGAGGTCATGCACGGCCGGAAAGTAGGCAGGACCATGAATATGCCGACCATCAACCAGTTCCCGGAGGAGGATGTCATCCTGCCGCCGTTCGGAGTCTATGCTTCGCAAGTTACATTGCCCGACAACAGTAAGTGGGCAGGTGTCACGAACATCGGCATCCGACCGACCTTCCGCGAGGACAATGACCGCAAAGTGATCACGGCAGAGACGCACCTCATCGGTTTCGAAGGGGACCTGTACGGTCAGGTCGCTGTGGTCGAATTGCTGAAAATGATACGGCCTGAGATCCGTTTTTCTTCGGTGGATGAATTGGTCGTTCAGATGCAAAAAGACAAGGAAACAGCAGGTTTTTACGCATCTTGACAAGATAAAATAAGTTTGCTATAATTGCGTCGTAACAATTTTGTAACATTTATGAGGACATCGGAAGTGTGCAAATATTGCCGCTGTCCATGTAAAAGCTACGGAGGTTATTGATTTGAAAGATAAATTGCTTCCGTTCTTCTCGAAGTATCGTAAGTTGATCGCATCGGGGCTTTGGCTCGTGGCCATGATCGTTTTGCTTGTCGTAATGATCCTGACGAGCCGTGGAGATGCGGATAAGGGCAGCAGGTCCTTTGGATCGTCAACTACGTTTCGGAAAGAAGAACTGGAACAGAATTATGCAGCAAGCCTGAATAATGGTTATATATCTCATTCCCAATACGAACGCATTTGCACCATCCTTGATGGCCTGTCTTCGGATGAGGAGATCTCGCTCGCCGATCTGGAGGGCCTCTTAGCATCGGTCGCTGCGGGCGAAGACATTACGTTTGATCCGAATTCGCAGAATGATCTGTCGAAGATCGCGGCGAGCCTTTTTGAGACGGAGCCCGACTCTTTAAACACAGAACCGGCTTCTGCGTCATCGGAAGTCGAGACTTCCACCGAAGAGCCCACCACCGAGGAACCGACCACGCAGGAACCGACTACGGAAGCTGCTAAGGCGCTCGGACCGAATGGTGAAAGACTGGCCCAGATCGTTGCGAAATTTGTCGGTCCGCGCAGATACATCGGCGACGTTTCCGTTGTTACCGACATCCAGGTGCTGGGCGTTACCGAGGACGGCGAATGCATCATCCTTCCCGAATGGGAATGTGCTGAGATCGGTAAGGTCTATGATGCCGGAGTGAATGTATTCAACATCCGTTATCAGGGACTGGACACCATCTTTGAGTTCGTAGCGGCCGATCCGCGCGAAAGCGTTATGGATGGCTTTAATAATCTCGGCGTCGTCATCGCTAAGAACTATTTGAACGTGCGCAACGCTCCGAGTACGAAGACCGGTAAGATCGTCGGTAAACTGTATAAGTACAGTGGGGTCGACCTTTTGGAACCTTCCGCAGACGGCCAGTGGTTCCACATCATTTCCAATGAAGTCGATGGCTGGATCAATGCAGAGTTTGTAGCAGTTGGTGAAGAAGCGAGACAACTCGCGATCAATAACTGCTTCCCCGGTATCAAAGTTACCGCGAAGCTTTTGAACGTTCGTTCCGGACCTTCGAAAAAGCACGAGATCATTACCCAGATCTCTAAGGGATCGGTATTTGTCGTGACCGGTTTCGAAGGAGAGTGGATCAAGATCGACCTCGGTTCCGAAGATGAAGGTTATATCCACAGCGATTACACCGACTGGTTATACATGTTGCCTGAGGCAGTAGAGTATACGGAACCTGAGATCAGCCCGATCCGTAAGCAACTCATCGATTTCGCGATGGAGTACCTCGGCGGTACCTATAAGTACGGCGGAACGAAGCTGGGCGTAGCCGTTGACTGCTCCGGTTTCACGATGCGTGTATTCGAGCACTTCGGTTATGAATTGTCCAGAACGGCAGCTTACCAGATGAAGAATAACGGTGTTCCGGTCGATTATAAAGACATGAAACCGGGTGATCTGATCTTCTTCTGGAGTAATAAACGTAATTGTGTCGGCCACGTCGGCATCTACATCGGAAACGGTAAGATGATCCATGCGGCGAGTGAGAAACGAGGCATCGTTATCGACCGGTACGATTACATGACGCCGATCGGCGCCAGAAACATTTTAGGTGATTGATATGAGTACGGAGGAAGTCCTCCGAATATCGAAAATACGAAAGACCCGGAAATCGTTTCCGGGTCTTTTATACTTGTATCTTTTGCTTAAATTTGGTATAATATTCCTTGTGGGACGCAGTGCCATTATTTGGCGTGCGTAAAACACGGAAGAAGGAAAAAATGACTTAGTTTTTCAGGTGGCAGATGCGCTTGCAAACTGCCACGGGAAGGATCAGTACATTGGCTGCAAATAGCAACAAAAACGGAAGTTCATCTTCCGGCAGCGGACATCGCACGACGCCGCAACGCACGAGATCGACATCGGAACGCGAAAACAGTACGCGGGAACGGAACATGACTAAAAACGCAGACGTAACGCTGCGTAACGAGATTTTGGTCCTGCTTATGTTTGCATTGTCGATCCTCTTGTTTTTGAGTAACTTCAAACTCTGCGGACCGATCGGTGAGCTCTTAAAGAACCTCACGTTCGGCCTGTTCGGGATCATTGGTTACATCGTACCGGTTTTGATCATCATTGCCACGGTCTATTACATCATCAAGCGTAAGGAAACTTCGATTTCCGCAGGTAAGATCGTATGTATGGCGACCATGGTCGTTTCGGTGTGCACATTTACCGAGCTTTTGCGTCATTCCGGTGCGGATTCCGACATGTCTATCGGCGCGATCTATAAGACCGCGATGGAAGGTAAGGGCGGCGGACTGATCGGCTGCATCCTGGTGAAGATCCTGGTTCCCATCTTCGGTATCATCGCATCTTACGTTATCGATATCGTGATCTTCCTGATCGCTGTTGTGCTTCTTACACGTTTCTCGATCACGGAAGCGATAAAGGAACGTTCGACTTCGGTTGCGCGTCATGCGAACCGTGACCTCGAAGTGAGACGCGAGCGTAAGAAGATCCGCGTGCAGGAGCGCGAGGCGATGCAGCAGCTCAAACTGGATCAGGAGCGCATCGATTCCGAGCGGCGTCTGGAGATCGCACGTAAGGAACAGCAGGCACGCGCAGGCCTCGGCGGTTTACCTCTGCCGAGCGGAAATGCCGCGGATGCCACCGTGTCGAAGGATGGTAAGGTCCAGAACCCCGTTTACAACGAAGTAAAGAAAACGAAGACCGGAAGCTTTTCGGTCACATATAATAACCAGACTAAGATCGTTTCCATGGATCCCGATGAGGATATCCCTCCGATCGAGACCATCCATGGCGACATTGAGGAACCTGTGGTACGCCCCGTTTCGGATGCGAATTCCACGTCCGCCCGCCCGATGCGGGCGCCCGGTACCGGAAGTTCGGAACCTTCAACGGTCCGCAATGCCGTAGCTGCGGCTGCGAGCGCCGCGATGGGAAGAAAAGACCTTCCTTCGACGGGCAATGTTACGCCCCATACCGGTTCCGCGCAGAGCGGCCCTTCACAGAGCCCCCGCCCGTCCGGTGGCAACAACATCACTGCGGACGCATTGACCCGTTCGCTAGGCGACGATCCGGACGTTAAGACCATCGTTACATCTTCCGGCCGCGTGATCACACACGAAGTCGGACAGGGCGGCCAGAGTAAGGTTCCCTCGATGAAGCGCGAGGGCGAGGCGACGATCTTCGAAGAGGTTTCCGCCGCATTGGCCCCGGTAAAGCCGTATATCGAGCCGAAGGAATACGTATTCCCGCCGATATCGCTTTTGAATAAAGGCATCGGTAAGGGCGGCCGCAATATGGACAATGAACTCCGCGAGAATGCACTGAAGTTGCAGCAGACCCTGCAGAACTTCGGCGTCGGAGTCACCGTAACGAATGTAAGCTGCGGACCTACGGTCACACGGTACGAGCTTTCGCCGGAACAGGGCGTTAAGGTCAGCCAGATCGTGCGTTTGCAGGACGATATCAAGCTGAACCTCGCGGCGCCGGACATCCGTATCGAGGCGCCGATCCCCGGAAAGGCAGCCATCGGTATCGAGATCCCGAACCGCGAGAGCGCATCGGTCATGTTGCGCGATCTTCTGGACACCGATGATTTCCGCAATGCATCTTCCAAACTGTCGTTTGGCGCAGGTAAGGATATCGGCGGCCAGAACATCATCTCGGATATCGGTAAGATGCCGCACCTTTTGATCGCGGGCGCTACCGGTTCCGGTAAATCCGTTTGTATCAATACGATCATCATGAGTATCCTCTATAAGGCGAAGCCATCGGAAGTTAAACTCATCCTGATCGACCCGAAGGTCGTAGAACTTTCGGTCTATAATGGCATCCCGCACCTGATGATCCCTGTCGTCACAGATCCGAAGAAGGCATCCGGAGCCCTGTCCTGGGCAGTTTCCGAGATGACCCAGCGTTATAAGAAATTCGCCGATCTGTCCGTCCGTGATCTGAAGGGCTACAACGAAAAGATCGCCGAGCAGGCGAAGGCAGAGCCGGATAAACCGGGACTGCGTCCGCTGCCGCAGATCGTTATCATCGTCGATGAACTTGCCGACCTGATGATGGTCGCACCCGGCGAGGTAGAAGATTCCATCTGCCGTCTGGCCCAGATGGCACGTGCCGCAGGTCTGCATTTGATCCTCGCGACCCAGCGTCCCTCGGTCAATGTCATCACCGGCGTCATCAAAGCAAACGTACCTTCCCGTATCGCATTTTCCGTTTCCTCCGGTGTGGACTCCCGTACGATCCTCGATATGATCGGCGCGGAGAAACTGCTCGGGCGCGGCGACATGCTTTACTATCCGGCAGGCATCCAAAAGCCGCTGCGTGTACAGGGCGCCTTCGTCTCGGATAAGGAAGTCTCGGCTGTGGTCGAGTTCCTGACGAAGCAGAAGAACGTCATCGGCGGAGCGACAGAAGAAGCCGACGAGATCAACCAGCACATCGAAGCATCCGCCTCCGGTAAGGATAAGGCAGCCGAAAGCGGAAACGACGCGCAGGAAGAGGATCGTTTCGCATTGGATGAGCTGTTCCGGGAAGCAGGACTACTGCTTGCGGGTAAGGATAAATGTTCCATCGGTATGCTGCAGCGAGCGTTCCGCATCGGTTTCAACCGTGCGGCCCGCATCATCGATCAGCTGGCCGAAGCCGGCCTGGTCGGTGAGGAAGAAGGAACCAAACCGAGACGTGTCCTGATGACGCAGGAGCAGTTTGAGCAGTATTGCGACGAGAATAATATTTCACGCTAAGAATGGAGATAAAACATGAAGACCGATATTGAGATCGCACAGGAAGTCGAACTTTCACCGATCACGGAAGTTGCGCAAAAAACACTTGGGATCGATCCCGACGATCTGGAACTCTACGGAAAGTATAAGGCGAAGTTTTCGGATGCTCTCGAGAAGAAAGTATCCCGTAAGAAGAACGGCAAGCTGATCCTGGTGACGGCGATCAACCCGACCCCTGCCGGCGAGGGTAAGACGACCGTAACGGTCGGCCTGGGCCAGGCACTCGGACGCCTGAAGAAGAAGTCCCTCATCTGTCTGCGCGAGCCCTCTCTGGGGCCGTGCTTCGGAATCAAGGGCGGTGCTGCCGGCGGCGGCTACTCCCAGGTCGTTCCGATGGAAGACTTGAACCTGCATTTTACCGGCGATTTCCACGCGATCACATCGGCAAATAACTTGCTGGCTGCGCTGCTTGATAACCACATCCAGCAGGGCAATGCTCTCGGCATCGATCCAAGACAGATCACCTGGAAGCGTTGTGAGGACATGAACGACCGCGCCCTGCGTAATATCGTGATCGGCCTCGGTTCCCGCACGGACGGCGTTCCGCGTGAGGATCACTTCGTCATCACCGTTGCGACCGAGATCATGGCGGTTCTTTGCCTGGCTTCTGACATGGAAGACCTGAAGGCGAGACTGGCACGCATCATCGTCGGTTATCGTTACGACCAGACGCCTGTTACTGCAGCGGATCTGCAGGCGGTAGGCGCGATGGCAGCGCTTTTGAAAGACGCGATCAAGCCGAATCTCATCCAGACGCTGGAGCATACACCCGCGATCGTACACGGCGGACCGTTTGCAAACATTGCCCACGGTTGCAACTCCGTACGTGCGACGAAGCTGGGTCTGAAGCTCGCGGACTATGTGGTTACGGAAGCAGGCTTCGGCGCGGACTTAGGCGCTGAGAAGTTTTTAGACATCAAATGCCGCGTAGCCGGCCTGAAACCGGATGCAGTCGTTCTCGTAGCGACCGCGCGCGCACTCAAATACAACGGCGGAGCGCCGAAGGATCAGCTCAACAACGAGAACATCCCCGCGCTGAAGGCCGGTATCGAAAACCTCGGAAAGCATATCGAGAACATCCAGAAGTATGGCGTACCGATCGTGGTAGCTCTGAATGCCTTCGTTTCCGATACCGAGGCAGAATATAAGATCATCGAAGAGTATTGCCGTGAACGCGGCTGCGCATTCTCCCTGGCGCGTGTTTGGGAGAAGGGCGGCGCCGGCGGCGAGGATCTGGCGAAGACCGTCCTGAAGACGATCAAGGAGAAGCCGAGCGAGTATAAGCCGCTCTACGAGCTGAACCGTCCGATCCGTGAGAAGATCGAGACCATCTGTAAAGAGATCTACGGCGCGAAGGAAGTTACCTATGCGGCCGCAGCTTCGAAGATGATCGATAAATTCGAGAAGATGGGCTTTGGGGAGCTGCCCATCTGCATAGCGAAAAACCAATATTCCCTGTCGGATGACCCGACACTGCTGGGCCGTCCGAAAGATTTTACCGTAAATATCCGCGAGGTCTATGTCAATGCCGGCGCCGGTTTTATCGTTGCGCTGACCGGCACGATCATGACCATGCCCGGACTTCCGAAGACGCCGGCGGCATTCTCCATCGACGTTAACGAAGAGGGACGGATCACCGGATTGTTCTAAATGGACCGTTTGATCGAGTAGGCGTGATTATTCCCACCTACTCGATTCCGTTAAAAACTCAGAAAGGACCGATCGCCGATGCAATTCGCAAATGTTATCATTGACCGAAAAGTAAAAGAACTCGACCGGTACTTTCAGTATTTGATCCCGGACAGTTTGTTGAAAGAAGTTCACATCGGAAGCGTGGTCGCGGTTCCCTTCGGGACCGGGAAGACGCCCATCCGCGGCTATGTCTGCGAGATCACGGATACGCCCGAGTTTGCTGTCGAGAAGACGAAGCCGATCGCCGAGGTGCTGCCACAGAGACTGATGGTCGACGACGAGATGCTCGCCATGGCACACTGGATGCGTAACCGCTACGGCGTTACGCTCAGTAAGGCTTTGCAGACGGTCATGCCCGTTAAAGCCACGGTCAATGTACGCAAGAGCGTGCACTATGAGGCGGCGGTCGCAAAGGAGGAGCTGGAAGCGATCCTGGACGGCATCCGGACGAAGAAGAATATGCAGGCGCGTGTGCGTTTTCTGGAAGCCTTGATCCAGGAGGGCAGACTGAGTTCCGAGCGAGTTTCCAAAGAACTGAATGTCTCCGCATCCACGACGAAGCCTCTGTTGGAACAGGGCATCATCCGCAAGGTGGAAGAAGGCTATTCCTTCGGGGATTTCGGCGATATGAGCGCCGGCCACAGCCAGGAGGACATCACGCCGAACGAAGAGCAGAGAAACGCGATCGAGGAGATCTGGGAGGAACATATGCGCGGCGCGAACCGCACGTGTTTGCTCTACGGTATCACCGGCAGCGGGAAGACGCTCATCTACATGGAACTCATCGAACGCATCATACAGAGTGGAAAGCAAGCCATCCTGCTCGTGCCGGAGATCGCATTGACCTATCAGATGGTAAAACGGTTTTACGACCGCTTCCATGAGCGGGTCGCTATCCTGAATTCGCGGATGTCGCAGGGAGAACGCTACGAGCAGTACCTGCGTTGCAAAGAGGGACAGGTGGATGTCTGCATCGGTCCGCGATCCGCACTGTTTTCGCCGCTTCCCGACATCGGCATCATCATCGTCGACGAGGAGCACGAGGACAGCTACAAAAACGAAAATAATCCCAAATACGATACGCGCGATCTGGTCACCTATCGCGCACAAGTCTCCGGGGCACTTACGATCTTCGGATCGGCAACGCCCAGCGTGGAGAGTTATTACTCCGCGAAACAGGGCCTTTATAAACTGGTGACACTGACCCATCGGGGCAATGCGGACAGCCGCCTTGCGAAAACACATATCGTAGACATGCGCGCGGAGATGAAGGCGGGTAACTCCTCCATTTTAAGCCGCACCTTACACGATATGATCGATGACCGGTTATCCAAAAGCGAGCAGGTCATGCTGTTTTTGAACCGCCGCGGCTTCTCGAATTCATTGTCCTGTTATTCCTGCGGATATGTCGAGAAATGTCCGAAATGCGACATCGCGCTGACCTATCACCAGGATGATTTTCTGCGTTGCCATTACTGCGGTTACATGCGGCAGGCGACGCACATCTGTCCGTCGTGTAAAGCCGGACGGATGACGCCCATGGGCATCGGCACGCAAAAGGCGATGCTGCTGGTGCAGAATGCATTTCCCGAAGCGAAGATCCTGCGCATGGATCAGGATACGACCGCGAAGAAGGATGCGCATAAGCAGATCTTGTCAGCTTTCGCGAACCACGAAGCCGACATCCTGATCGGAACGCAGATGATCGTGAAAGGACACGATTTTCCGAATGTTACCCTGGTCGGGATCCTGCTGGCAGATCGTTCGCTGAACATGCCGATCTATCGCGCAGCTGAAAAAACGTTTCAGTTGCTTACGCAGGCGGCGGGAAGGTCCGGGCGCGGAAGACTGGCCGGCGATGTCGTCATCCAGACCTATCGGCCGGAACACTTTTCCATTCAGTCTGCAGCAGATCAGAACTACGACGCTTTTTTCGAACGCGAGATCCAGTACCGCAGAAATGCAGGCTATCCGCCTTCGATGTGTCTGCTGGCCATCCGGCTGCACAGCCCGTCGGAGATATGGGCGGAACGTGTGGGAGCCGAGATCGCACATTATATCAACGAGAATTTCGTCAAAACGTGCGAGGATCCCGGGCGTGCGCCTTCGGTCTATGGTCCGACATTGGACGGACTGCCGAAGATCAACTACGTGTACCGCAGGCGCGTTCTGGTAAAGGCTTCATCGACCTATACACTTACGCAGATCCGTGACGCCTTGCTTAAGAAGTTCGATTATCCGGTGCTGAACGAAGCGAAGGATCTCGATGTCGTGGTCATGCAGAAGGAAGAACAAAACTACTTCAGAAACCATACCCAAAAGGTATTGTTGGAATTCGACATCACGGGAACGTGATGCAGATCCTATAGAGATAATAGTATCGAATGCATAGATGAAACGGAGGTTTTTATGGCAATTCGAAAGATCAGAGAGTTCGGGGACAATGTTCTCCGTAAACAGTGCAAAGAAGTAAAAGAGGTGACGGGACGTGTCCGCACGTTGATCGAGGATATGATCGACACCATGTACGAAGCAAACGGCGTAGGCCTCGCGGCTCCGCAGGTCGGCGTGATGAAGCGTATCGTGGTGATCGATGTCGGAGACGGTCCCATCGTATTTATCAATCCGAAGATCCTTAAGACAGATGGGGAACAGTTCGGAACGGAAGGCTGCCTGAGCTTACCCGGTAAGATGGCGTACGTACGTCGTCCGAATTATGTAAAGGCATGTGCTTACGATATCGATATGAACTATTTCGAGATCGAAGGGGAGGAACTTCTGGCACGTGCGATCTGCCATGAGCTGGATCATCTGGACGGTGTGCTGTACATTGACCGCAAGGAAGGCGAGCTTCTGGACAGCACCTACGTTTCGGAGGAAGAATAAACTGGAAATAGATTTTGATGAAATAGGGAGAGATAAGGATGAGGATCGTTTTTATGGGAACACCGGATTTCGCGGTCGCATCGCTGGATGCTCTGATCAAGAATCCGTTTTTAAATGTCGTTGCTGTATTTACCCAGCCGGATAAATATCGCGGTAGAAAGGCGCAGGTCACATACTCGCCGGTGAAGGAAAAGGCCATTGAATTCAACATTCCGGTCTACACGCCGGTGAAGATCCGCGAGCAGGAGAATATCGATATCCTGAAGGAGATCGCGCCGGATATCATCGTTGTGGCGGCGTTCGGTCAGATCCTGCCGAAGGAGATCCTGGAACTGCCGAAGTACGGTTGTGTAAATGTGCACGCTTCGTTGCTTCCGAAGTATCGTGGGGCGGCGCCGATCCAGAAGGTCATTCTGGACGGTGAGAAGGAGACCGGTGTTACCATCATGCAGATGGCGCAGGGACTCGACACCGGCGACATGCTGGCGCGTGTGAAGACGAAGATCCTGCCGACCGATACGGGCGAATCCTTGCATGATCGTCTGGCAGAGCTTTCGGGACCGCTTCTGATCCGCACCCTCGATGCCATCGAGGCGGGTGAGGTACACCCCGAACCGCAGGATGACAAAAAGAGCTGCTATGCCGGCATGATCCACAAAGAGGACGGCCTTCTCGATTTCACGGAGTCGGCGGCCGCGTTGGAGCGCATGATCCGCGCATATTATCCCTGGCCGGGCGCTTATACGTACGTGAACGGACAGCAGCTGATCATTATCAAAGCTAAGATCCTTCCGGGCAATACGATCAAAAAACCGGGAACGGTAACATCCGCGACGCCCGAAGGTATCAATATCCAGACCGGTGACGGTATCCTGACAGTCACCGAACTTAAACTTCAGGGAAAGAAAGCTATGTCGGTCCGTGATTTCTTAAACGGAAACCGGCAGATCACCAACGGTACTGTGTTTACACCGCAACCGGAAATGTAAAGATCTACGTAGACGATAAGCTACGGGATCCGGAGAGTGCCTATGAACGAGCAGGTCAATGCGGTCGACCTTCGCGCAGTTGCGCTGGATGTCGTCACCGAAGTTTTGGAAAACGGCGGATTTTTAAATCGCCTGCTTCGGCAGGTGCTGGATAAGTATGCCTATTTGGATCGTCGCGACCGGGCGTTCCTGTCCCGGCTTTGCATCGGGACGGTGGAGCGGAAGATCACGCTGGATGCCTGCATTGACCATATATCGTCGCTTCCGGTGCGTAAGATGAAGCCCTTCATCCGGAACCTGCTCCGTATCAGTGCTTACCAGATCTACGAGATGAACGGAGTGAAGGATTACACCATTTGCGATGAAGCGGTGAAGATCGCGAAGAAACGCAAGTTTACGCAGCTTACCGGCTTTGTGAACGGGATCCTGCGTTCGCTGATCCGTGAACGCGACCTGATCACCGAAGCAGGCACACCGAAACCCGGCGAACCGAAAACAGCATCCGCGTTTTACAGAAAACTGCTCCCGAAGGCGCCGGATCCGGTGATCTACAGCCTTCCCGAATATATCTACGATCTTTTGAAGGATGCATATCCGGACCGGGCAGAGGCCATCTTTGAAGCATTTATGCAACATGGAGATCTGCCGACGAGCGTTCATCTGCTTCGCACGAACCGCGGTTTTGACGCGGACCGGATCGACGATATGATCGCGCGTGGCATCCTGGTGGTCCATCCTTGCGAAAATCGTAAGGCCTCCGACGCGGAGATGTTTGTATGTCCGAAGCTGGATGTCTTGATGGCTGAACCTGCGTATCGCGACGGTTTCTTCATGGTCCAGGATATCAGTTCCGCCATGGTCGGCAGATTGCTTCCGCTTAAGGCGGGAGATCGTGTCCTGGAACTGTGCGCCAGCCCGGGCGGAAAGACGTTTCATGCAGCCGACCGTCTGCGCAGGCTCACGCCGAGAAACAGTGAGATGTCACCTGTTATCGCTTGCGACTTAAGTATGGATAAGGTCGCAAAGATCGAAGAAAACCGGGAATTCTATCATATGGACGACCTGGTCACGACCTGCGTTTGGGATGCGACCCGCCCCGATCTTTTGGATCATTTGGGTTGCGCTCCCTTTGATGTCGTGATCGCGGATGTGCCGTGTTCCGGCCTCGGGATGTTGGGAAACAAGCCCGATATCCGTTACCGATTAAAGCCGCAGGACCTCGAAGATCTGGTAAAACTCCAGAGTGAGATCCTTAGGCAGGCGGCTTCCTAC
>JAFYZH010000097.1 GCA_017548765.1 Lachnospiraceae bacterium
ATGAAACAACGTATCAGAACGCTTTTAGCAGTTGTGTGCCTGCTTTTAGCGATCGTAGCCATGACCGGCTGCGGTAAGGGGAACAAAAACGAAACACAGGCAACGACCGAAGAGAGTACGGAAGTATGGACTGTCGAAGAGGCGACGCCGGAGCCCACGACGGCAGAGCCGACGACCGCGGCACCGACGACGGTCGCCGAAACGACCGAACCGGCGACGGAGTTTCCGAAGATGGATACACCGGATTATTACTTCGCGATGATCGATCATGCGAAGGTCGGAAACCGCTATTATTCGACCTATTATCTGCAATTCGATAAGCCCGGTTACTACATTTCCGATCACACCGGAAAATCCAAGTATTATGATAAGGATGGCGGGCCGAGTTATTCCCACCCGTCGAAGGTGTTCCAGTGGATCGAGCGTCCCGGGGATGATCAGGTGTTCTACAAGGTCGCTTTGGTCTTCATTTCGACTGAAGAGGAGAAGGTGCCTACGGAGAACTTGACGTTTGAAGTTCCGGTCCGCTATCGTTATGACAGCGAGAACTCCGCCTACATCGAAACGATGAAGTTTACGGTGAACACGCCGATCTCGGATATTCAGATCGACAATATGGCTGATAACGCACCGATCCTTTTGGACGGACATTATCTGTGCATTGACCCGGAGGTCACAGGCATAGCTTATGGATATCCGAACGGTGATAAAACCCGTGAGTTCTGCGTGATCCAGTTCAACTATGTCCGGCTTTCCTACGAGGACATCGATTACGAATCGCTGAAACAGCATCTGTCGCTCGCCAGATATGATGAGGAGACAAAATCCTTCAAGCCGTATACGCCACCTGAAGGGTATGAAAAGTACCTCACCTTCAAAGAGAGCACGGATAATGGACTCCGTTATCTGCAGATCGGCATCGGCATGGTGTATCCGAAAGGAGCGGTGGAGCTGACGGGCTACGATATCGAAAAGGAACTGGTGCAGAATATGATCCTCGTCTATGTGGACGACGGAAAGGTATTATATTACGCCTACTATGAATAAAGCATTTGAAAAGAGGTTCGGAACATGAAAGAGCCAAAGCATTATGACTGCCTGATCATCGACGATGAGCAGCTGCTGGCGGACAGCACGTGTGAGTTTTTTAATATGTTTGACGTGAAGACGGCTGCGGTCTACGACTCAGGTCAGGCGCGGATCTTTTTGCGGGAAAATGAAGTGTCGCTGATCCTCCTGGATATCAACCTGGGGAGCGGCAGCGGCTTCGAACTGTGTAAGACCATCCGCGAGACTTCAGATATACCGATCCTTTTCGTTTCCGCGCGCAACGCGGACGATGACAAACTGATCGCCCTGAATATCGGCGGCGACGATTATATCGAGAAACCGTACTCCCTGGGAGTCCTGCTCGCGAAGGTGAAGGTGACGCTGAAGCGTTACGGACGGACCGCAGGCGCTTCGGCCCAGGAGGAGAAAGAATACATCAACGGCAACCTCCGCATTGACCGCGTTAACAAGTGCGTCTATTTAAGCGGTGAGGTCCGCAAACTGACCAGCATGGAGTTTGCCCTGCTGGACTATCTGTCGCGAAATCCGGGACGGCTCATCACGAAACAGGAGCTGTTCGACAACGTGTGGAAGGATAAATTCACTTCCGACGGCACGCTGAACGTGCACATCCGCCATCTCCGCGAGGCCGTGGAGGAGGACCCGAAGGATCCTAAGCGCATCACGACCGTCTGGAAGGAAGGCTACAGGTGGCAGGAATTATGAGAAAGAAGTTTTTTCTGATCCTGTTTTTGCTGCTTTTCGCGGCGGAACTCGTTATTGCCCTGCTGCTGATCCGGTCGATCCGGGTCGAAAAGCAGGATACGGTAGCCTTTAATAGTTGCCGAAAAGAGATCGAAATGTACTTCGGGAAGCCGGAAAGCTACCCGGAGGATCTGGCATATACCATCATAGATAACGAGGGCACCGTCCTGCATCACAGCAAGGGCGGCGCTTCGGATTCGGTCAATGCGGCGGCGCAGAACAACGACGCGGTCTATGACCTGGAGGTCGGCGGTGAGATGGTCGGCAAGGTCATCTTCAAGACCAGGGTCGCTGAAACGTTTGATCAGGCGAAGAAAAAGTTGACGATCACCATCGTGGTATTTTCCGTTTTGGAAATGCTCGTGATGGCACTGTACTACCTGCATTTGCGTAAGAAGGTGGTCCGGCCTTTTGAGAAGTTGAACGATTTTGCGGTCAGGGTGGCCGGCGGTAATCTGGACATTCCCCTCGACATGGACCGGGGGCACGTGTTCGGCAGTTTCACGGAAGCCTTCGACCTGATGCGGTCGGAGCTGAAGAAGGCGCAGATCGCCGAGAAGAAGGCGAATGATGAAAAGAAGGAGACCATAGCGAAGCTGTCGCACGATATTAAAACGCCGGTGGCTTCCATCAAAGCAACGTCGGAGCTGGGCTATGCATTGGCCCGGGAAGAGCGGGTGAAGGAGAGCTTCCGCCGCATTCTCGAGAAATCCGATCAGGTCACGACGCTTACGGATAACCTGTTCCAATCGAGCGTTCAGGATGTGACGATCATCTCCGTGAACCCGACCATGCAGCGTTCGCTCCCGATTGAGGGCCTGATCCGAAACGCGGATTACATGAATAAGGCGGGAGATTTTTCCATTCCGGACTGTATGGTCTTCATGGACAAACTGCGCCTCCAGCAGGTACTGGATAATATCTTTGTGAATTCTTATAAATATGCCGACACGCCGATCGAGGTCGGGATCCGGGATGAGGAGGACTACCTGCTCATCAGCGTGAAGGACCACGGTCCGGGCGTGAAGAAAGAGGACCTTGCGGTCCTGAAGGAGAAATACCGCCGCGGCAGCAACACTGCTGAGAAAGAGGGCGCGGGCCTGGGCCTGTACCTCGCAGACTACTTCATGAAGCAGATGAACGGGAAACTGGAGCTGCTCAGTGAAGACGGTTTTACCGCGGAGATCTACCTTCGTAAGAATTAAGAACTATTTAAGAGTTCATTAAAGACGCTTAAGGGTTGAAAAGGTAAGATAAGGGTGTAAACAAGAAAACAGGAAGGAACGCAGCCGAAACGGCGGGCGCTCCGCCCAACATAAAAAAGGAGACCCTTATGAGAAACATCATCGAAACAAAGAAACTGTGTAAGACATTTTCCAACGGCGGCGTGCAGCAGCACGTCCTTAAGAATATCGACCTCGAGATCCGTGAAGGTGATTTTACGGTCATCATGGGCGCTTCGGGCGCCGGCAAATCCACACTTCTTTATGCATTATCCGGAATGGACCGTCCGACCCTCGGTGAGGTAGTATGGAACGGCACGGACATCGCGAAGAAGGCCTCCGATCAGCTGGCGTTGTTTCGCAGAAAGAACTGCGGCTTCGTATTCCAGCAGACCTACCTGGTCGACTCCATGAGCGTTCTGGACAATGTCCTGGCGGCCGGCCTTCTGGTAGAGAAGGATAAGAAAAAAGTGACCGCGAAGGCGAAGGAAGTCCTGACCAGCGTCGACCTTCCCGAAGAGCTTTGGAATAAGTTCCCGACGCAGATCTCCGGCGGCGAGGCACAGCGCGTCGGCATCGCCAGAGCCCTGGTCAACCATCCGGCCATCATCTTTGCAGATGAGCCGACCGGCGCACTGAACTCCCAGACCGGTAAAGATGTCCTGAATGCATTGACCCGCTTCAATGAGAGCGGCCAGTCCATCGTAATGGTCACACACGACATCACCAGCGCGAGACGCGGCAACCGCATCCTGTACGTGAAGGACGGTGAGATCGCCGGCGAGCTCGAACTCGGAAAATACGTTTCCGGCGATAAGGATCGCCATTCCATGCTGAGAGATTTCCTCAGAGAAATGGGGTGGTAAGATGAATAAAGAATTCTTATTGGCTCGTTCCCATTTCAAGAAAAACCGGGGCACGTCCATCGGTCTGCTGAGTCTGATCCTCCTGGCTGCGACGCTCCTTACGATATCGTTGCTGACCATCTTTGATGCCTATCCGACTTCGGTGAAGGAAGGCGAGCGTCTGAACGGCGGAGACGGTGGTTTAAACATCAGTTTTGACGTCGAGAACCTCTCCGAAGACGTGCTGGAAGATATCCTGGCGAAATATACATCGGAGCACGAGTTCCACAAAGGGTTGGAATATCAGGATATTTCCGTGCCCTTCGGCAATGGCGAGATGGTCCTGAACATCCTGTTCTACGGGGCAGAAGTACTGGATTCACAGCTGGGACGGATCGAGATCGTGGATGAGGATCCGGCGATCACTTCCGACTATATCTACCTGCCGTATCAGTATTACACTTCCGGCAGCATCAAGATCGGCGACACGCTCGAATTCTCGTTGAAAGGTATCCGATACTCTTTCAAGGTAAGAGGTTTCCTTAATTCGACGTACAATGCATGTAACAACACAGGATCTTTTATCTTCATTCCGGATCCGGCTTCGTATGAAGTGCTGAAGACCCGGGACGGGGCCACTGAGGCAGCGTTCATGGTCACCTATAAGTTGAACGAGGGCGTGAAAGATGCTGCTTTCCGTATTGCATTTACCAACGCCGTTAAGACGATCAACAGCCGCACACAGGTCGGCGGAAGCTCGTTCGATCATGCCGTGTATTATCGGAGTATCATGTCTCTGATCATTGCGGTCTCTTTCATCGTCGTTTCGGCGATCGTTCTGATCGTTATTATCCTCATGCTGGCTAACTCCATCACGAATTTCATTCGTGAAAACATGAAGGCTATCGGAGCGCTGAAGGCGATCGGCTATACGGGAGCAGACATCCGAAATTCACTCCTCATCCAGTTCCTCACATTAGCCGTAGGCGGCAGCATCGTGGGTATCGTGCTCGGCTATCTGGCCATGCCGATCGTTGCCGGCATCGTTATCGCCCAGATGGGTATGCCGTACAGCGTTTCGTTCAATGCGATCGCGACGTTCTGCCCTGTGATCTTCATCCTGCTTTTCGTGATCCTGGTCACCATGTTCGCGTCCCGCAAGATCGGGAAGATCGATCCGATCATTGCCCTTCGCGACGGCCTGGCCGGCCATAATTTCAAGAAGAACCACGTGCGTCTGGACCGTTCCGGTTTCGGCGTAAACACAAGCCTTGCGTTAAAGACCATGTTCACAAACCGCAAGCAGAATATCATCACATTCTTTGTAGTCGGTTTTATCATATTCGTCTGCACCATCGGACTTATGATGTACGAGAACTTCAGCCGCGACCCCAAGTTGGAATTCCTCTACGCGGAACACTGCAGCGGTGTCCTGGGCGTGGATAGCGACATGAAGGAGGAGGCCGAAGAGTATCTGAATAACAGAGCGGATGCTTCCAATGTCCGTCGCGGTCTGAACCTCAACCTGTATTTCGGAACGGAAGACCAGCTCTACGCGTTCATCTTTGATGATCCGGATAAGATGAACAACAAGAATGTCTGCTACAAGGGCAGATTGCCGAAGCATGACAATGAGATCACGGTCAGCGGTAAGTTCGCGAATGAACAGAGCCTGGAGATCGGAGACGAGATCAAACTTAATTACGGCGCGAGAAGCGCGACCTATGTCATCACCGGCTTTATGCAGACGGTCAATAACATGGGCCATGAGGCGATCATGAGTGAGGCTGCGGCGGGCCATCTGATGGATCTGAAGCGCGCTCCCGGCTACCTCTGGTTTGACTGTGACGGTCGCGACCTGACGAACGAGATCTTTCGCGATGCGGAAGCGGAGTTCGAGGGCCATATCGTAACTACCATGAATTACTACGAGGTCATGGACGGAGCATTGACCACGTTCCAAGGCATCGCAGTGCTGATGCTCATCCTGGTCTGCGTGATCTCGGCGATCGTGATCCTGCTGGTACTGTTCCTGCTGGTGAAGTCGCTTCTCTACAACAAGAGAAAGGATTACGGCATTTACAAGGCCATCGGATATACTTCCGACAGCCTGATCCTGCAGACGGCCATCAGTTTCATGCCGTCCATCATCCTTTCGGTGCTGATCTTCTCCGTAGTGTCTTATTTCGCGGCGAACCCGTACCTGAACTTCTTCCTGAGTTCCTTCGGTATCGTGAAGAGCGCGTTCGATATCCCGATCCCGGGCCTGGTGTTGATCGGCTTTGGTGTCATCGTGCTGGCCTTCCTGTTTTCGGTATGGCAGGCGCGCAAGATCCGCAAGATCGAAGCATATAATATGCTGATTGCAGAATAAACAAATAGTATCCCGGGGGTGCCCCGCAAAGGCACCCCCGGGATTGACTTTTTTAGGGGCTTCATGATACTATCAGCAGTAGGATATGGTTTCGGATCTTATGTTTTTTGCAGTATGATTTTTGGAGGAGGAGATTATGAAAAAAAGTAGGAGTTTTTTTAAGGTAATGGTGATGCTTGCCATGACCATGCTCGTCGTTTGGACGAGTGTATCGTATGTTCAGGCAGATCTGGGCTGCCATCCGGAGTATCGGATCAGGATCGAGAATTTACCGGCAGGATACTATTGTGCGATCATCACGAATAATGGTTCGAGTAGTGCCACTATGGCACACGATTTCTGGGATGATCGGGAGGTCCGAAACAGTGAATTTCATCTGGACCAGGTGGATAAAGAATCGGTCGACGAGTATCTGAGTAAATTCTACTATGAGGGTTGGTTTTATTATCAGGGAACAGTGTTGTTTAATTCACAAGGCCCGTGGCTTTTTAGCGGTTGGAAGAGTCCATTTCCCGGCAGGATCCTTTTTATCTCGCCGGATGGTAAAGTTACCATGAGCGAAAGCATGGTAGATCATAAAGACTATACATACGATTTTCAAAAGGGCGGATGGGTTGGTTCCGGCACGCTAGGGTTTGTCGGATCATTACTTAAGTATGTTTTGGGTTGTTATGTACTTACTCTTTTGATCGAGTATGCGGTCTTGGGATCTTTCGCTTTTGTGAGAGTGCGCGAGAACAGAAAGAAATTTCTTTTTGTCAACACCGTGTCGAATATCCCAATGAATCTGCTCCTTTATTGTGTGTATTCAGCCGGGACCGATCAGAGTAACTGGTTCACCATATTTTTTGTTTTGGAAGTTATGGTTTTGATCGGCGAAAGTATATACTATTCCCAAACTCTTGTGGATCGGGAAGGAAAGAAGCACCCCAAAATTGCGGCCCTTTATGGTGTTCTTGCTAATTTTTGCAGTGCCATTGTCGGTATTACATTTTCGTTGTTTGATCTCCAGCTTTTGTAAGGTCGGATCAGACGAAGCATATAATATGCTGATTGCAGAATAAACAAATAGTATCCATGGTAGTATCAACGTAGTGAATGGTTTTGGAGTTTTGGTTTGTTTCATATTGTTTTGGCGGAGGAGTTTATGAAAACAAAAAGTAGTTTATTTAAGACTGTGATGATACTCACCATGGCCTTGATCGTCGTTTGGACGAGCGTCTCGTACGTTTACGCGGATTTTGGCTGTCATATGTCGTACAAGATCAGTATTGATAATTATCCGGCCGGATACTCTTGTGCGATCATTTCGAATAATGGTTATAAAAATGCCACTCTGCCCCATGATCATTGGGATGGACGGGGGATCCAAAACAGTGAATTGCATTTGGATCAGGTGAATAAGGAAACAGTCGAAGAGTATCTACGAAATTTCTACTATGATGGTTGGTGCTATTACCAGGATACTATGTCGTATGGCGTAACCAAGATGTGGACATTTGGTGCTCATGAAGATCCGTTCCCCGCCAAGATCCTTTTTATCTCACCAGAGGGTGAAGTGACCATGAGCGAGAGTATAGTAGATCATAAAGACTATGTTTATGATTTTAAAAAGGGAAAATGGATCAACACGGATATGGCAGGGATTTTCGGATCGTTGATCGGATATCTCGTGATCTGTTATATAATTACACTGATATTGGAGTATTCAGTCTTCGGCTTTTTTGAATTCTCGAAGGTGAGCGAAAACAGAAAGAAGTTTTTCATTGTTAACACTGCGACGAATATCCCGATGAATCTGATCCTTTATAGTGTGTATGCTGCCTATGTCGGCTGGAATACTTGGTTTCGAGCCTTTTGGACTTCGTCCCGTTTCGTCCCCGAGCGTCATTTCTGAACCCTCAAAATGGCGATATTTAGCGAGATTTTAGCGTTTTTTGGAAATTTGCGAGAAAAGTGCGAGAAAAGTGCGAGAAACATAGTCAACCAGCTGTCCGATATTACGGACAGATAACCGAAAGGACTGATCCTAAAGTGTTTTTTTAAACGCTTGAAAATGCTTGCAACTACATCTGCAAACTGGCAATTACTTTTGCAAAGTAGTACAATTAACAGTGCCTTTGTTTGATCTGAAAGGAGTTGTATGGCACTTCAATTATCCTTATCTGA